>JAWWBV010000006.1:0-22346 GCA_033720795.1 Halomonas sp.
CTGGTCATCGGATACACCCTTCATCGACATGACGGCTCTCCCTCGGCGGGTTCGAGCAGCGCCTCGGCCAGCTCGGCCAGCAGCGCATCGCCGCGCCCCAGCCAGGCGCCGTTGGCCTGGGCGCGCTTGAAGTAGAGATGCGGATCGTACTCCCAGGTGAAGCCGACACCGCCGTGGAGCTGGATCGCCTCCTGGGCGCAGAAGAAGGCCGCCTCGTCGGCGACGCTCTTGGCCATGGCCGCCTCGCGGGGCGCCGCCGCGGGGTCGGCGGTGATGGTCGCCGCGGCGCCGTAGACCGCCGAGCGCGCCGCCTCGACGCGCACCATCATCTCCGCGCAGCGGTGCTTGACCGCCTGGAAGGAGGCGATGGCGCGGCCGAACTGCACCCGCTCGCCGGTGTAGGCGACGCTGAGATCGAGGCAGCGCTGGGCCACCCCCAGCTGCTCGGCGGCCAGCGCCAGCCGGGCCAGGTCGCGGGTGCGCGCCAGGCCCTGGGCCACCGTCGCGCCCTCGCCGAGGCATTCCGCCGGGGCGGCCTCGAAGGTGAGCGATGCCACCGGGCGGGTCGGATCCAGGGTGGTCAGGGCGTGACGAGAGACCCCGGGCGCGTCGGCGGCGACCCGGCAGAGCGCCAGGCCGCCGTCGAGGCGCGCCGGCACCAGCAGGCAGTCGGCGCCGGCGCCGTCGAGCACGTAGTCGACCCGCCCCGCCAGCACCACGTCCGCGCCGTCCCGGCGGGCCGCGACGGTGGTGGCCAGCGTCGACGTCTGCAGCCCCTCCCAGGCCAGGGTGGCGCGCCGCTCGCCGGCGGCCAGTGCCGGCAGCCATCCGCGGCGCGCCTCGGGATCGGCGGCCTGCACCAGCGCTTCGCCGGCCAGCACGGCACTCGAGAAGAGCGGCACGCAGGCCAGGTGCTCGCCGAGGGCCTCGAGCAGCAGCGCCTGCTCCAGGCGCCCCAGTCCCAGGCCGCCGGCCTCCTCGGGCAGATGAAGGCCACACCAGCCGAGCTCGGCACCGAGCCGCGCCCAGAGCGCGCCATCGAAGCCGCCGCCCTTCTCCATGGCGTGACGCACCGCCGCGGAGTCGCTATGCGCCGCCAGCACCTCCCGGGCGGCATCACGGATCATCCGCTGCTGCTCATTCAGGGCAAGCTCCATCGCCGCCTCCTTGGGTCGCATCGAACGTCGGCCGGCCGGGATCGGCCGCGCCGGCTCAGGTGCCGTAGACCTTCTGCGGCGGCACGGCCTCGCTCAACAAGCCGTCGACCACCTCGCCGAGCTCCGCCGGCTGCCAGCGCGCCTGCTTGTCCCGCTCCGGGCCGGTGCGCCAGCCGTCGGCCACCGAGAGCCAGCCGCCCTTGGCCTCGAAGACCCGACCGCTGACGTGGCTCGAGGCCGCGCTGCCGAGCCACACCACCAGCGGGGCGACGTTGGCCGGGTCCCAGCCGTCGAAGCCGCCGTCGGCCGGCGGCTTCATCATCTCGTCGAACACCCCCTCGGTCATGCCGGTGCGCGCCTGGGGGGCGACGGCGTTGGCGGTGATGCCGTAGCGGCCGAGCTCGGCGGCCTGCACCAGGGTCAGGCCGAGGATGCCGGCCTTGGCCGCCGAGTAGTTGGACTGGCCGATGGAGCCCTGCAGGCCGGCGCCGGAGCTGGTGTTGATGATCCGCGCGTCGACCGGCTCGCCGGCCTTGTGGCGCTCGCGCCAGTGGCGGGTCAGCACGTTGGCCAGGCAGAAGTGGCCGCGCAGGTGCACCTGCATGACCTGGTCCCAGTCCTCCTCGCTCATGGTGGCAAACATCCTGTCGCGGCAGACCCCGGCATTGTTGACCACGCCATGAACCGCGCCGAACACCTCCAGGGCGGCGGCGACGATGCGTTCGGCGCCGGCCACCGAGGTGATGTCGTCATCGTTGGCGAGCGACTGACCGCCGGCCGCGTCGATCTCGGCGCAGACCGCCTCGGCGGCCTCGCGGCGGATGTCGTTGACGACGACCCTGGCACCCTCGGCGGCGAAGGCCAGGGCATAGGCTCGGCCCAGGCCGCCGCCCGCGCCGGTGATGATGATCGTACGGTTATCGCAGATGCCCATGATGCTCTCCTTATACGGTACTTCGGAGCTGTCCGAGATGAAGGACGCCGGGGGCAAGGCGTAGCGAGGGTCTTTTGCCATGGAGGGCAAAAGTAGCGCCCAGGGAGGGGTTCACAGCGCCCTCGCACTGGTCCGACACCTCGGGGCTTGCCGCCGGAAAGTCCATCTCGTTTGCCTGTTGGTGAAAGGCACTCTCAATCCAGTCGTTCGATGATGGTGACGTTGGCCTGGCCGCCGCCCTCGCACATGGTCTGCAGGCCGAAGCGGCCGCCGCTGCGCTCGAGCTCATGGAGCAGGCTGGTCATCAGCCGCGCGCCGGTGGCGCCCAGCGGGTGGCCCAGGGCGATGGCGCCGCCGTTGACGTTGGTGCGCTCGGCGGGATAGCCGGTCTCGGCCAGCCACGCCATCACTACCGAGGCGAAGGCCTCGTTGATCTCGACCCGGTCGATGTCGGCAAGCGTCATGCCCGCCTTGCGCAGCGCCGCCTCGGTGGCCGGGATCGGCGCGCGCAGGTGCCAGATCGGGTCGTCGCCGAGCACGCTGAGATGATGGATGCGCGCCCGCGGCGTGAGCCCATAGCGCTCGACGGCCGCCGCGGAGACCACCAGCATCGCCGCCGCGGCGTCCGCGGTCTGGCTCGACACGGCGGCGGTGATCGACGGATAGGCCGGGTCCACCGGCTCGAGCTCGGCCATCTTGGCGAGCGTGGTGTGGCGCGGGGTCTCGTCGCGCTCGACCCCGGCCAGGGGCACGATCTCGCGGGCGAAGTGACCGGCCTCGATGGCCGCCAGGGCGCGCCGGTGGCTCTCCAGGGCATAGGCCTCCATGGCGCCGCGGCTGATGCCCCAGTGATCGGCGATGCGCTGGGCGGCATAGAACTGGTTGACCGGGGCATCGCCGAAGCGCGCCTGCCAGCCGTGGCTGCCCGAGAACGGATCGGGGAAGCCCAGCGGCTGGCCGGCGAGCATCGCCGAGGAGATCGGGATCCGGGTCATGGTCTGCACGCCGCCGACGGCCACCACGTCCTGGGTGCCGCTCATCACCGCCTGGGCGGCGAAGTGCAGCGCCTGCTGGGAGGAGCCGCACTGGCGGTCCACGGTGGTGCCCGGCACGTTCAGCGGCAGGCCGGCGGCCAGCCAGCTGGTGCGGGCGATGTCGCCGGCCTGGGCGCCGATGGTGTCGACGCAGCCGAAGATCACGTCGTCGTAGGCCTCGGCGGGCACGGCGTTGCGCGCCACCAGCGCCTCCAGCACGTGGGCGCCCAGGTCGATGGCGTGCACCTCGGCGAGTCCGCCCTTGCGCCGCCCGGTGGGCGTGCGCAGGGCATCGATCAGATAGGCCTCGGCCATGGTCATGCCTCCCGGAAGGTGTGGCCGGGACCGAGGGCGGCTCCCTCGGCCAGCACGTGTTCGGCGACGCGCGCCTTGTGGAAGCCGCGATCGCCCCAGGCGGCGTCCAGCGCCCAGGCCCGCTTCATGAACATCTGCAGATCGACCTCCCAGGTGTAACCCATGGCCCCGTGCACCTGGACGCCGTGGCGCGCCGCCAGCCAGGCCGCCTCCGCGCAGGCCAGCTTGGCCTGGGAGACATGCACGCCGGCACGCGGGTCGCCCTGGGCCAGGGAATCCGCCGCGCGATAGAGCAGCGGCTTGGCGAACTCGATCTTGCTCGCCACGTCGGCCAGGTGGTGCTTGACCGCCTGGAAGCTGCCGATCGGCCGGCCGAACTGCTTGCGCTGGGCCGCGTAGTCCACCGAGAGGTCCAGCATGCGCTGGGCCAGGCCGACCAGCTGGCCGGCCACCGAGAGCGCGCCGCGATCGAGCGTCTCGGCCCACAGCCTGGCGCCGAGCTCGCCGTCGGCGAGCCTGGTGGCGCTGGTGGGTTCCCACATGACCCGCATCAGCCGCCGCGAGGCGTCGATGCTGGGGTTGGCCTCCACGTCGACCAGCGAGCGCGGCACCGCGTGCACCTGATCGCCGTGGGGCAGCAGCAACAGGTCGGCCAGGTGGGCATCCGCCACCAGCGGATTGATCGGGTGGCCCACGGCGATGCGCAGGCTGCCCTCGCCGATGCCCGCCAGCCACTCGCGGCGATCGGGGGTGCCCTCGGGGAGGCCGGCCAGCAGCCCGCAGGCCAGGTAGGCGGTATCGGCCAGGGAGTCGGGGATGGCGTAATAGCCGAGCTCCTGGGTCATCAGCGACCAGGCCACGTCGTCGAGGCCCAAGCCGCCGGCGTCTTCCGGCACCGAGAGTGCCGTCAGGCCCTGCTCGGCCATCTGCTGGCGCAGGTCCGGGGAGCGGCCGCTGTCGGTCTCCCAGATCTCGCGCAGCACCTCCGGCGCCGCCTCGACCATCAGGAAGCGGCTGATGGCCTCGCGAAACGCCAACTGGTCGTCGGTAAAGGTAAAGTCCATGGCTCGCCCTCAGCTCTTCGGCAGGCCGAGCATGCGCTCGGCGATGATGTTGCGCTGGATCTCGTTGGCCCCGGCATAGATCGGCCCGGCCTGGGCGAACAGGAAGCCCTCCAGCCAGCCGCCGTCGGTGCCGAGCGCCGGCGCCTCGGGGCACAGCTCGGCGCGGGCGCCGAGGATGCGCATGGCGGTCTCGTGCAGGCGCAGGTCGAGCTCCGACCACACCACCTTGTTGATGCTGGCCTCGGCGCCGATGCGCTCGCCGCGCCCGAGCCGCCCCACGGTGTGGTAGGCGGCCAGGGCGTAGGCCTCGGCGCCGGACCAGGCCTCGCAGACCGCGTCGCGGATCGCCGGGTCGCGGTCGGCCTGCTCTCGGTGGGCCTGGTAGAGCGCGACCAGCCGCTTCGCCGCCGCCTGGAAGCGCGCCGGGGAGCGCAGCAGCAGGCCGCGCTCGAAGCCGGCCGTGGCCATGGCCACCCGCCAGCCCTGGTGCTCCTCGCCGATGCGGTTGTCCACCGGCACCCGCACGTCGTCGAAGAACAGCTCGGCGAAGGCCGGCTGGCCGTTGAGCGCCTTGATCGGGCGGATGGTCACCCCCGGGGCGTCCAGCGGTACCATCAGGTAGCTCAGGCCGTGGTGGCGGCTCGAGGCGGGGTCGCTTCGGAACAGTCCGAACACCCAGTCGGCGAACAGCGCCCGGGTCGACCAGGTCTTCTGGCCGTTGATCACGTAGTGATCGCCGTCGCGAGTCGCCTTGCTGGAGATGTTGGCCATGTCGGAGCCGGCGTTGGGCTCCGACCAGCCCTGGGCCCACATGTCGTCGCTTGAGGCCATGCGCGGCAGGAAGCGCTGCTTCTGCGCCTCGGTGCCGAAGTCCAGCAGGGTCGAGCCGAGCAGCAGCTGGCCGTTCTGGTTGACGCGCATCGGCGCGCCGGCGCCGTAGTACTCCTCCTCGAAGATCAGCCAGTCGATCAGGTCGCAGCCGCGCCCGCCGTAGGCCTCGGGCCACATCACCATCGCCAGGCGGCTGTCGAAGAGCTTGCGCTCCCACTCGCGGTGCTGCTCGAAACCCTCGCGGGTATCGCAGCTGGCCAGCGGCTCGCGGGGGGCGTGCTCCGCCAGCCAGGCACGGACCTCGTGGCGAAACTCGCGCTGTTGGGGGGTGTAGGTCAGGTCCATAAGCGTCCTCAGAAGGTCGCGTCGCGCTTCTCGACGAAGGCGCGGCGGGTTTCGGCGGAGTCGGGGCTGGTGTAGGCCTGCAGGGTGAAGCCCTGCTCCCAGCGGTACTTGTCCTCGAGGTTGCCGTCCTCGATGCCGTTCAGGGCCTCCTTGGCGATGCGGATCATCGAGGGGCTCTTGGCGGCGATCCTGGCGGCGATCTCGAAGGCGGCGGCGGGGAGTTCGTCCTTCGTCACGATGCGTTCGATGAAGCCGTAGCGTTCGGCCTCGCGGGCGCCGATGGCCTCACCGGTGAAGAAGAGGTAGCGCACCTTCTGCACCGGGAAGAGCCGCTGCAGGTGGGCGCCGCCGCCCATGGCGCCGCGATCCACCTCGGGCAGGGCGAAGCTCGCGCAGTCGCTGGCCACCACGATGTCGGCGGCGCCGGTGATGCCGATGCCGCCGCCCAGCACGTAGCCGTGCACGGCGACGATCACCGGCACCGGGCTCTTGTGGATGGCGCGGAAGGTGGCGTAGTTGCCGGCGTTGACCGCGACGATGCGCTCCGGGTGGCGATCGAGCTCCTTGATGTCGACCCCGGCGCAGAAGCCGCGGCCCTCGGCGCGCACGATGATCACGCGCACCTCCGGGTCGCCGCCCAGGCGGTCGAGCTCGTCGGCCAGGGCCTGCCACTCGGCGCTGTCCAGGGCGTTGACCGGCGGCTTGTCGATCACGAGTTCGGCGATGTGCGCCTCGAGGCGCGTGGTGAAGGCGTGACTCATCGGGTGGTCTCCGGTTGCGGCGAGGCGGCATCGACGCCGGCGGCGTCGCTCGAAGGGGGGGCGGTCGTCTCGAGCCGGCCCAGCAGGGTCTCGAAGCAGCCCCGGGCCTCCTCGACGATGCCGGCGATCAGCTCCGGAGCGCTCTCCAGGCGTTCGATGGCCGCCGCCACCTGGCCGCTCGGCAGGATGCCCTGGTCGGCCAGGCCCTCGACCATGGAGCGGCGCAGCAGCACCGGCTGGTTGGCGGCCATCACCACCTGGGAGACGGCCGCCGGGTCCTCGCGCAGGCCGCGCCAGAAGGTGCGCAACATGTGGCCATGGCTCATGCCGGTCTCGGCCTGCCACTGGCGGGCGCTGCGCAGGGCGATGATCAGCCGGCGCAGCGGCCCGGCCCGCTCGAGGCGGGTGATATAGGCGTTGTCGATCATGCGGTGGCGCATGCCATCCACCGCGGTGGTGACCCGCACCTGGCCCGCGTCCTTGACCGCCAGATAGCGCTCCAGGGTGCTGGCAGGGGTCGGGGCGTCGGTGGTCATCAGGAACCGCGTGCCCATGGCGATGCCGGCGGCCCCGGCGGCCAGGGCCCCGGCCAGGCCGCGCCCGGTGGCGTAGCCGCCGGCGGCGATCACCGGGATCTTCACCGCATCGAGCACCTGGGGCAGCAGGATGGTGGTGGGCACGCTGCCGGTGTGGCCGCCGCCCTCCCCGCCCTGGATGGTGATCATGTCCGCGCCCAGCTGCTCGGCCTTGAGGGCGTGCTTGAGCGCGCCCACCGTGGGAATGCACAGCACGCCGGCGGCCTTGAGCCGCGCGATGGTCGCCGGGTCGGGCCCACGGCCATAGCTCACCGCCCGCAGGCGATAGCGGATGGCCAGCTCCACGCTCTCCTGGGCGTTCTCCTGGAACATGTGAAAGTTGAGGCCGAAGCGGCTGTCGCCGGTGAGCTCGATCACCTTCCGGATCTCGGACTCGAGCCGCTGGGGTTCGATGGTCGCCCCGGCCAGAAAGCCGAAGCCGCCGCCGAGGGTGGTGGCGGCGACCAGCTCGGCGTCGGCCACCCAGCCCATGGCGGTCTGCACGATCGGATACTGGCAGCCCAGCCGCTCGGTCAGCGGGGTGGTCAGAAGCGGCGCGGCGTTCATGGGCGCCCTCCCCGGGCCTGGGCGTCGGCCTTGTTCTCACGCGCCATGCCCTTGGCATCGAAGCCGCCCAGCAGGTCGCCGGAGATCTGCTCGTTGTGCACGTGGGCGAAGTGGTGCCAGGCGAAGGCCGCCTCCATGCCGGTGCGCTTGCCCTGCAGGTCCTCGACGTGATTGATCACCTGCTTGGTCAGCGCCAGGCCCATGCGCGGCTGGCGGGCGATGCGCGCGGCGATGTCGCGCACCTCGTCGGCCAGCGCCTCGCGGGCCACCACGCGGTTGATCATGCCGACCTCGCGGGCGCGCTCGGCGCTCATGCGCTCGCCGAGGAACAGGAACTCCTTGGCGAGGCGCGCATTCATCTCGAAGGGGTGGGCGAAGTACTCCACGCCGGGAATGCCCATGCGCACCACCGGATCCTGGAAGAAGGCGTCGTCGCTGGCCACGATCAGGTCGCAGATCCAGGCCAGCATCAGGCCGCCGGCCACGCAGGCCCCCTGCACCTGGGCGATCACCGGCTTGGGGATCTCGCGCCAGCGACGGCACATGTTGAGGTAGACCTCCTGCTCGCGGGCGTAGAGGTACTCGCCGCCGGGCTTGTTGGTGTGGTCCCACCACAGCTGGCGGCGCGGATAGGGCTTGTTGACGTCGCGCCCCGGCGTGCCGATGTCGTGGCCGGCGGAGAAGTGCCGGCCGGCCCCGGCCAGCACGATCACCTTGACGGCGTCATCGTCCACCGCGCGGCGGAAGGCGTCGTCCAGGGCATAGGTCATCTGCGAGTTCTGGGCGTTGTTGAACTCGGGGCGGTTGAGCGTGAGGGTGGCGATGCCGTCCTCGGCGGCATAGCGCACCGGCGCCTCGGTCTCGTAGACGGCGTCGTCGGGACGGGTGACGAACTCGGACGGGGTATCGGACATCGGGATCACCTCTTCTCAGCGCTGGCCGACCGGCTGGGTACGCACGCCGGGCGGGTTGTCCTTGAGCGCCTTGGCGCGCAGGTCGTGGGGATCGAGACGCCGGATGATCGCCAGCTGCTCGGCGCTGGGGGCCGGGGTCTCGGCCAGCTCCGGCGCCTTGACCAGCGCGAAGCCGGTGTTGGCCTGCACCTCCTCGAAGCTCACCCCGGGGTGCAGGGAGCGCACGCGCACGGCGCGATCCTCGCCCTCGAAGTCGAGCACGCAGAGGTCGGTGACGATGCGGCGGATGTCCATCAGGTCGCGACGCATCTGCTCGGAGAAGCGCGCCGGGTTGAAGCCGACCCCGGAGACCATGTCCACCTCGCCGGCCACCAGCGCCTTGCGGCTGTGGAACGGCACCAGGAAGGAGTTGATGTGGTTGATGCTGTTGCCCGGCAGGCCGCGCACCCCGAGCATCGCCACCGTGGGCTTGCGGTAGTCGCCGATGCAGGAGAGGTTGGTCTGGCCGAAGCGGTCGATCTGGGTCGGCCCGATCATGGCGTGGCGGCGCCCGCCGGCCACGCACTCGAACATGCGCTCGAAGCCCAGGTAGCCCGAGTACTGCGGCTCATAGTCGCCGCGCGGCCCCAGCGGGATCGGCTCCTCGACCAGCAGCGCCTCGCTGTCAGTCATCATCAGCTCCGGCGTGTGAGTGAGCTTGGCCAGCCCCGCGCCCAGGCGGGGAATCACCCCGATGCCCGAGGCGATCAGCTCACCGTCCCCGCGCCAGGCCTCCGAGGCGGCGACGATCATCAGTTCGGCCAGGCTGTAATCCTGTGTGTCAGTCATCTCGCGTCTCCTCAGAACACCGGCAGCGGCAGCTTGGCCATGGTCTCGGCGCCGCCGTTGGCCGCCTGGTAGGCCGCCTCGCCGGGGGCCACGTAGGTCGCCATGTAGTCCTGCCAGCCGCCCTCTTCCCTGGCGCTGGCCACGTAGCGCTTGAGATGCGCCATGTCCCAGCCGTAGTCGGGGGCGCAGCTGGTCGGGTGCGCGCCCAGCGGCGCCTGCACCACGCCCTCGACCAGGTAGCGCTCGAAGGTGTTGTGGCGGGCCTCCTCGGCGCCGAGCGCCAGGCGATCCACCACCCGCTCGGCGGAGACGAAGCAGCGCTCGGCGGCGCGGGCCACCAGGTGATCGAAGTAGGGATCGATACCGGTGATCAGGGTGTTGCCCAGCCGGTCGGCCTCGTTGACGTGCACGAAGGCCATGTCGAGGTTAAGCGCCGGCATCGCCAGCAGTTCCTCGCCGTCGGCATAGGGCGAGCGCACGGTCCTGAGCTCCGGGTGATGGGTCGTCACGTCGGTGCCCAGGCCGCAGCGCGTGGGCAGGAACGGCAGGCGCATGCCGGCGGCGCGCAGCCCCCACTGGAACATGCCCTCGTCGAGTTCCATGATCTCGATCTCGCCCGCCTGGCGCGCCTTGCGGAACCAGGGCTCCAGCGGGATGGCATCGAGGGTGGCGAAGCCGTAGACGAGCTTCTTCACCTTGCCGGCGGCACACAGCATGCCCACCTCGGGGCCGCCGTAGGCGACCACGGTGAGGTCCTTGACGTCGCTTCGCAGGATGGCGCGCACCAGGGCCATCGGCTTGCGCCGCGGGCCCCAGCCGCCGAAGCCGATGGTCATGCCATCGCCCAGTTGGCCGGCCACGTCGGCCGCCGTCATCAACTTATCCATCTCTCGCTCCTTATGGCTGACCGACCGAGAAGTCGTGGCCCCAGAGGCTCACGCGGGTGAACTCGAAGGCGCTGTGCTCGTCCCAGTCGACCTGCAGCCCGCCGCAGCCGTACTCCAGGTCGAAGCCCGAGGGCGTCTTCATGTAGAAGGAGGTCATGCGGTCGTTGAGGTGCTCGCCGAGGGTCGCCGAGAGCGGCACGCCGTGCTCCTGCTGGCGGTCGTAGGCGCGGCCCACCTCGGTGATCGAGTCGACCTCGACCATGACGTGCACGCAGCCGCTCTTGGCCTCGAACTCGCACAGCGCCAGGCTGTGATGGCGGCGGTTCTGGCAGTGCATGAAGTGGATGCGGACCGGCTCGGCGTCCGGCGCGGGCCGGAAGTTGAAGATGTCGGAGAGCTCGAAGCCCAGCACGTCCTGGCAGAAGCGCTTGGTCTCCTCGAAGCGCGGCGCCGGCAGCACGGTGTGGCCGAGGCCCATGTCGCCGGTGAGAAAGCGCGGCACGCCCTGGGGCGAGACGAAGGGCGCGAGATCGGAGCGATGACCCCACACCAGCTCGTGACGATTGCCGGAGGGATCCTGGCAGCTCGCCACCGCCTGGAAGCCGCGCTGCTGGCAGCGCGCCTCGTCGCCCAGCTCATAGCCCACGCCGACCTCATCCAGGCGCTCGAGCGCCGCCTGGAAGGCGGCCTCGCTGGCCAGTTCCCAGCCGGAGGCGACGTAGCGCCGCTCGCTGCCCTCGACGACGAGCATCCGATACGGGCGGTCGTCCATCTTCACGTAGAGGCCGCCTTCCGGCGCCGGCCCCACCATCATGCCCAGCACCTGCTCGGCATACTCCTGCCACTCGGCCAGGTTGTCGGTCTGCGCCACGACGTAGGCAAGCCCGCGAATTTCCATCGACTGCACTCCCGTTGATGATTCGTGGCTCGATTATCGAAACGGGAGCGCGGGGCATCATCGTCCATTGAGACTAACCGCGCGAAATGCGGAAAATCCCCGTCACACGGGGCTTTTCGGAGGGAGGGAAGCGGGGACTGTCACGGCCGCGCGGCGGCCGGGATCGGGCGCCTCGCGGCGCGGGGAAAAACGATCGAGAGGCGAGGCACCGGCTCGCCTTCCTGGCGCTAACACCGGTGCCCGTCCCCTCAGGAGTGGCGCGGATCGGTGGGTGTCGGCGGGGCGGTCGCCTCCTGCGATCCGACGGCTGGCTCGGCCTTGGCCTCGGCCTGGGGCTTGGCGTCTTTCTCGGCGGCGGCGGCCGCTGCTTCGGCCTCCTCCGCTTCTTCCTCGATGTCCGCCGCGGGATGCAGAGGCTCACCCTCCTCGTCCTGCAGCTGGTAGTCGTAGGCCGCCTGCAGGCCGGACTCTTCCTCGGCCTCTTCCTCTTCGGCCTGGGCGATGTAGCCAGGATAAAAGGGCGAGAGGATGGCGAAGAGGATGCCCAGCGCGGAGAACATGGCAAAGGCACTGGCGTAGCCGAAGGTATTCACCAGCGAGCCGACGACCGGCGAGCCGGTCGCCTGCCCCAGCGAGACCGCCATGAAGGGCAATACCGGCCCCACCGCCAGCCGGCCCGGCAGCAGGCGGATGCCGGTCATCAGGTAGAGCCCCGTCAGACTCATGTAGGCCAGGCCGAAGACCAGCGCCGAAAAGGCCGCCAGCCAGGTCTGGTCGGGGCTCGCGGCGAGCAGCGCCAGGCTCGCGGAGAGCATCATCAGCATCAGGGAGTGCGTGATGGGCGGGTTGTTGCGATCGGCCAGGTCGGCCACCACGGCCCCGCCCAGGCCGGCGATGCCCACCGCCAGCCACAGCCACCCGGTGGCGCCGGACGGCAGGCCGCCGAGGGTGACCACCAGGTCGGGAGCGAAGATCCAGTAGGCGGCGGAGACGAAGCCCATCACGAAGGCGAACAGCGTGAGCCTGATGAGACGCGACCAGGGCAGCTCGCTGATCGGCGGCGGTGGCGCGGCGTTGGCCGGCGTGATCCTCGACACCGAGGGCAGGAAGAGCCAGGCGGCAATCACCCCGACGCCCGCCAGGATGGCAAAGGAGATGTACGCGAGACGCCAGGCGCCGACCAGGAACAGCACCGTCGGGACGGCCACGATCACGCCGATGCTGGTCCCCGCGTTCATGACCGAACTGACGCGCCCATGCAGCGAGCGTTTCACCAGTGCCTGCATGGCGGCCGTGAGCGCCGGCATCATCAGGCCGGTGCAGATGCCGCAGGCGAACACCCCGGCCCCGAGCAACAGCGCACCGGGCGCCTGACTGATCATCGCCAGGCCGGCGACGCCGAACGCCCCGGAGAGCACCGCCGCGTTACGGGCACCAAAAAGGTGGGTGACGAGCGGCGCGATCAGCGTGGCCAGCAGGAAACTGATCAGCGGCAGCGCGCCGATGATACCGATCACCGACGGCGTGAGGCCCAGTTCCTCGCGGATGGGGGGCACGAACAGACCGAAGGCGAAACGCGCGAGGCCGTAGCTGATCGCGATCAGCGCCGCGCCAAGCAGCGCGAATTGCGTGCTGGACGGTGACTTCATACGACCTCCTCACGGCGCACCATGTGGATGCCGGCCCGTATCGTTGTCAGGCATCGTTCCCTGCGCGGGATGACCGCCCGCGGCTGCTCGATATGGTTATTGGCGTTGATCACCATGACTCCCTCACCTTCTGAATGCATAGATACACTGCAGCACACGAGAGCAGCAGCTATGGGCGGGAGGGCCAGCGCCGGACGGCCCCCAGCCCACCGACCAAGGTAGAGCAGAGGACGGCATACCAACAGCGGCCCCGCTCCACGGTATCAGAGACAGCCCCGTGGTGACGTCCGCCGTCGCGACCGATCCGGCATCCGAGCGCCGAGGGAGCAACATCGTCAGCCGTAAGCGAGGGCGACGTTCACGAAGGCGACGCTTCCTGTTGGGGAAATTACAGGTGGGCATCTCGAGAGCGCGTTGCCGAAGGGTGTCGCGAGAAGCCGTTGCGAGAGGTGAAAGGAGCCAGCTCGTCGGGTGGCTCTGGAGGGAAGACCGCCGGGGCTCGCCCCGGCGATCACGTCTTGCTTACTCGCCGAAGTACTCCTCCTGCAGGCGCTCGAAGGTGCCATCGGCCTTGACCTCGGCCATGGCGGCGTTGAAGCGCTCGGCCAGCTCGGTGTCGCGCTGGCGGAAGGCCGCGCCCACACCCGGGCCGTAGATCGACGCCGGCTCGGTGACAAGCTCGCCCCGGCGCGCGTAGGCGTCGTCATCGAGCAGCGCCTCCTGAGCCAGCGGGAAGGCGGTGAACACCAGATCCAGGCGGCCGGCGCGCATGTCGTTGATCACGCCCCCCGAGTCGCTGTAGCGGCGAAGCTCCGCCTCGGGGTGGAACTGGGTGACGTAGCGATCCTGGATGGTGCCCTGCTGCACGCCGACGGTGACGTCGGCGAGTTCGCCCGCCATGTCGACCTGCTGGTCCGCCTGGCCGACCCACACCGAGGGCACCTGGTAGTAGGGCTCGGAGAAGAGCACCTGGCGGGCCCGGTCCTCGGTGATGTTCATCGCCGAGGCGATGAAGTCGTACTTGCGCGCCAGCAGGCCGGGAATGATGCCGTCCCAGCCCTGCTTGACCCATTCGCACTCGCGCTGCATCTCGGCGCAGACGGCCTCGATCAGTTCGACCTCGAAACCGGTGATGGTGCCGTCGGGTAGCTGATACTGGTACGGCACATAGGGGACGTCGACGCCGATGCGCAGCGGACGCTCGTCCGCCAGCAGTGGCGATGACGACAGGGCCGCGGCGATCAGCAGGCCGGAATAGAGAGAAACACGCATGGCAAGGCACCTCTTTTGCTTTGTGCATTGTTGTGGGTGAAGGGGTGGGTGTGGTGAGGCGGCCCCCGATCAGGGCCGCTCGGCCTCGGGCGGCACGGCCGCGGCCGCGAGCTCCCCAAGGGTGATCGACTGCAGCGGCGGGCGAACCCGGTAGCCGCCCACCGCCCCCGGCGTGGTGCCCAGATGGGCGGCCAGCAGCCGGGTGACGCTCTCGCCGCACAGCCGCCCCTGGCAGGGGCCCATGCCGCAGCGGGTGAACGCCTTGAGCTGGCCCGGACCGGCGGCACCCTGCGCCATGGCGGCGTTGATCTCCCCCAGCGAGACGGCCTCGCAGCGACACACCAGGGTCGTCTCGGGCTGGGCGGCGAGCCAGCCCTCGGGCACCCGGAACAGTGCCTCGAGCAGGGTGCGGGCGCGCATATCGCGACGCCGGGCGCGATCGAGCGGCGCGGCTTCGCGTGCCACCGCCTCGCCCTCGGCCGCGAGGATCGCCAGGGCCGCGAGATGCCCCTCGCGCTCGGCGTTGAGCGCCCCGCCGATCCCGGCGCCGTCGCCGGCCAGCCAGACGCCCGGCTCGGCGGCGAGGGAAAGAGCATCGCGCCGGGGCACGAAGGCCTGCTGGCCGTCGTGCCAGTCATGGGCGAGGCCCAGCCCGCGGCCCAGCTGGGGCTCCGGCACCACGCCGAAGTGGGTCAGCAGCAGCGACGCCTCGACGCGCTGCCAGCGCCCATCCAGCCGATAGCGCACGGCCTCGAGCCGCGCCTCGCCCAGGGCCTCGACCGCCTCGAGGCCGTGGCGTATCGGCACCCCGGCCCGACGCAGCGCGCCCAGCATGCCGAGTCCCTTCCACAGGTAGTGGCCGGCGTGCCAGGTGGCACGGGGGCGACGCAGCAGCGCGGCGTAGCGCCTGCGGGGCGCGGTATCGAGGATCAGCCGCGGCGGGCAGCCGGCGCGCAGGTACTGCCAGGCCAGCAGGTAGAGCAGCGGCCCGGTGCCGACCAGCACCGGCGGCGCCTCCGGCACCAGGGCGCCCTGCTTGAGCAGGATCTGGCCGGCGCCGGCCTGTACCACCCCGGGCAGCTGCCAGCCGGGAAACGGCCAGCCGCGCTCCATGGCGCCGCCGGCGACGATCAGCCGCTGCGCCCGCCAGAGCTCGCTGCGCCCCCCCGCCAGCACGCCGAGGGTGGTGCCCTGCCCTTCGCGCCGGGCCCACCACACCCGGCTGCCCGGGCGGTAGTCGAGCGAGGCGCGCTCGAAGCGCTCGAGCAGCTCCCGACCACGCAGGTAGTCGCGCCCCATGACCTCCTCCCCGACCTGGGGGGCGGTGAGCTGGCGATAGATCTGGCCGCCGGGGCTCGGCGCCAGGTCGAACACCACCGGTCGCTGGCCGGCCTCGGCCAGGCGGCTGGCGGCCGCCATGCCGGCGGGGCCGGCGCCGATGATCGCCACCTCGGCGTGGCGAAGGCTCGCGTCGCTCATGGGCTCCTCCGCTGGCGCGTCAGGCGCATGCCCTCGGCCACCGGCACCAGGCAGCCCTGGCGATTGGGCTCGCCATCGACGGTGATGAGGCACTCATGGCACACGCCCATCAGGCACAGCGGCGCCCGTTGTCCGCCGGCGGCGTGGTCGCGATAGCCGGCGCCGCCGTCGAGCCACAGCACCGCGGCGGCGGCGCTGAACGTGGCCGGCACCCGATGCGGCTCGTCCTCGAGCCAGAGGGTGACCTCCCCGACGGGGGCGGCCCTATCCAGTCGCTTGAACATCGAATCGTGCTCCCGAAAAGTCGCCGTAGCGCGTGGCCAGGCGATCGTCGTCGATGGCCTCGGCCAGCTCCTCGGCATGGAAGGCGGCCAGGGTGATGCCGCTGTGGCAGCTCAGGTTGTAGGCGCCCGGACAGGTACGGGAGGCCTCATAGAGCGGGCTGCCGTCGGGCGTCATCACCCTGAGTGCGCCCCAGCTGCGCACCAGCCGTGCCCGGGCGAGGTCGGGGTAGACCGACACCGCCCGCCGGCCCAGCCGATGGAGGGTCGTGAGCGTCACCCCGGTGTCGAAGCCGGCGTTCTCCAGCACGTCGCCGATCAGGTAGCCGCCGCTGGCGGTCTGGCGGATCTGCGGGCTCGGCAGGCGCCCGCTCTGCGGCAGCCGCTCGGTGACCAATATCTGGCCGCGCACCGGGCGCACCTCGCCACAGAGCCCCAGCGGCGGCGCCAGGCGTCGCGCGCCCAGGCCGGCGGCGAGGATCAGCCGCGGCGTGGCGACCGCCCCCGCGGGCGTGTGGGCCGTGAAGCCGGAGGCCGTGGCCTCCACCCGCTCGACCGGGGTGGCCGGGCGGTAGTCGACCCCGAGCGAACGGCAGGCGGCAGAGAGGGCGCGCAACAGGTAGAGGGGATTGCACTCGCCGTCCCAGGGCGAGTAGGTGCCGCCGTGCACCGCCGCGCCGAGGCCCGGCAGGTGCTCACGCAGCGCCTCGCGGTCGAGATAGGCCCAGCGCATGGCGGAAAGCGCCGGGGTGGCGGCATAGAGCGCCCGGTACTCGGCCTGGCGCGCCTCGGCCGCGGCGGCGTCGAAGCACAGATCGACCCCGCCGCGGCGCTCGTACTCGAGCTCGACGCCGGTGCGCGCGGTCAGTTCTTCCGCGAAGGCCGGCCAGGCCTCGCTCGACTGCAGCGAGAGCTCGGCATAGCGCGGCATGCCACCGCCCTTGCCCTGCACCCAGACCAGGCCGGCATTGCCTCGGGAGGCGCGCAGCGCGCCATCGTGCTCGTCGAGCACGGTGACCCGCCGGCCGCGGCGAGCGAGCCCGTAGGCCACCGCCATGCCGACCACGCCGCCACCGATGATGAGGAAGTCCCGAGGCATCCGCCCTGCTCCGTCGTTGCGATACCCCTCGACGATAGGCGAGTGACCCCATACGATCTAATACCAATCCTTGGCCAACTCATACGGTAATGTTATGGATTCACCGCGACTCAGCGACCGTCAGCTGCAGGCCTTCCAGCAGGTGATGGAGTGCGGCAGCGTCTCCGAGGCCGCCCGCCGCCTGTTCATCGCCCAGCCCGGCGTCACCCGCCTGCTCAAGCAGCTGGAGCACGATCTGGGCTTCACGCTGTTCGAGCGGCGGCGGGGCCGGCTGGTGGCGACCCCCGAGGCGCGGCTCTTTTATCGCGAACAGCTGCGGGTCTGGAGCGGTCTTGCAACGCTGCGGGCCACGGCGCGGCGCATCCGCGAGCGCGAGGTGGGCGGGCTGCGCATCAGCGCCATGCCGCTGCTCGGCATGACCTTCCTGCCCGACGTGCTGGCGGCCTTCGCCCCGCAGCACGGCGAGGCGCGCATCGAGCTGGCCACCTTCCGCTCCGAGCAGGTGCTGGAGGAAGTGGTGACCCAGCGCGCAGAGCTCGGCTTCGCCATGCTCGGCGGCGGCGACGAACGGGTGGAGAGCGAGGCCTTCCGCCTCGAGAGCGTCTGCCTGCTGCCCGGCGACCATCCGCTGGCGGCGCGGGACCGGCTGACGCCAGAGGACCTGCACGACCGGCCGCTGATCTGCTGCGAGCCCCAGGATCCCACCCGACAGTCGCTGGATCGGCTGCTCGCGGCCGCCGGGGTGCGCCCGCGCCGTCACCTGCAGGTCTCGCTGGCCCTGCAGGCGGCCCGCCTGGTGGCCCAGGGCGCCGGCCTCACCGTGATCGACCCGCTGAGCGCGCGCATCTTCGGCGACCAGGGCCTGGTGATCCGCCCCTTCACCGCCGAGCTCGAGGACACCTTCTACCTGCTCACGCCCCGGGAGCAGCCGCTCTCGCGCCTGGCCCAGGCCTTCATCGGTGAATTCCGCGCGCACTTCGCGACCACACTGGACGACGCAGCCCCGGACGGCGGCTAGCCCGGGCATCGTGACCGACGAGGGCGTCGCGCCCGGCACGCATGATGAATCGGCAGGCAGAACGGTCAGGATAGCGTGTCGACCCGCCGGCAGACCTTGGCGCTGGACTTGCCATGAGCGGAGGGGCTGAGCGTTCCCATTGCAACGGCGTGGATGATATCGGGCTAGCCATCAGCGCTCCGAGCTTCTTGGCGAATCTTCTCGATGGCGCGAGCGCAGTCACTGTCATTGGCTGAATCCGTGGGCACCGTCAGGGTGACGCGATCCACGAGTCCGTTGAAGCGGGAGACCATGGCGCTGGGTAGCGCTGCGTAGTCGGCAGAGACCAAGAAGGTGTCGAGAATCTCATCGGTGAAGATTGCCGGCATTTCCTTCCAGCGGTTCTCCCGGGTCAATTGCTGCAGGGCATCGCCGACCTCCCCCCAACCGAACAGCTCGAGACTGGGGCGATAAGCTGGGGTGGAGAACAGAAAGGCCAGCATATCGCGGAAGCGTTCCCGCTCATCTCCTACGCTGCTGGCGTCAGGCCCGGTGGCGACGAACTGGCTGGCGCTGATCCGGGGCTTTCCAAGGCCGGGCTCGCGCTCAGCTACCCCCTTTGCGATCTGAGGCTGAATCACTTCCTTGAGATAGCGAACCGATGTGTTGGTCGGATGCGTATGAATACCATCTGCCGTAGACCCCACCAGCTTGAGCATCATTGGCCCTACGGCACCCAGCATCAGGGGAACGTCCGGAGCGTCGATGGGACCGGGGTTGAAAAATGGCTGCAAGCGAGTGAACTGATAGTGCTCCCCCACGTAATTCAAGGGCTCACCGGTTCTAAAGCTGTGAAAGATAGCCCTGAGGGCGCCCAGGTATTCACGCATTCCGGCCGCGGGCGGCAGCCACCGAGAGGAGTAGCGCTCTTCGATGTTCTGCTTGATCTGGGTGCCCAGGCCCAGCTCGAAGCGTCCTCCCGACATCCCCTGCAGGTCCCAGCAGGCCAGCGCCACATTCATTGGACTGCGTGGAAACGCGATCAGAACGGAGGTTCCCACTTTCAGCCTGGTGGTCGATGCAAGAGCCTGACCGGCCAGCAGCAAGCCATCATGCACGGCGTCAGACACGAACAACCCATCATAGCCCATGGCTTCGACACGACGCGCAAAGGCACCAATGTCTCCAAGCGACATATTTTCGGGGGTAGAGGCAAAAATCTCCAACATCGTAGACTCCAAGCTATCAAGTCGGCCTAATGAAAGGCATTGTCAGCAACGATGAACACTTGCTATTCCCATAAGGCTCACATCGTGAAGATCAATGGTGGCGATATCGGCGCTGAACATGCTCCTGGCGAATGGAAATCTGATGGCGACGCTCATCCGGTGTGATTCGTTTTGTATCCGCGGGCAGGTATGACAGCACATCCGATAGCTTTACTTTCTTTGCGGACGCCCAGGGGGGATTGTCCATAGGCTTTTCAGGATAGGCCCAGCGAACGGCCATATACCCCTCGGGCTGCCCCGTGGTATCCACCCAGTTGGCGACGCCAGGATCGCTATGGGCAATCACGTATCGGTACACATTGTCCGCATCACGATGCCCTTGCAGGCCGTTCAGGCTCGACTGATGGCTAGCGAAGTCGAGTGACTCTCCCCATAGATTACCCAGGTGGAAGCCCAGATAGACGGGTTCGACAGGTTGATGAAGCTCGACGATCAAGGCTTCGTCAGGCTGAAGCTCGAACATGCCGCCGCAATAGACATTGGTGGCCATGCCACCCGCGGTGGCCAGGGAAGCGGCATTTGGCTTATTGAAGGCGTTGCGCGGCATGAAGCGTTCGCCCTCCCCCTGTATCTTTCCATAGGCTTCACAGACGATCGCGTAGAATTCATTCCAGAAATGCACCTGGTTGCGCGTCAGCTCGCCGATGCGATGCATCTGCTGACTAGCCACCTCCGGCGTATACGTCGGCAACGGTCGGCCCAAAAGATCGTTACGATAGATGAAAAGATCGAGTAGATCCTCATTTTCCCAATCACAGAAAAGCTCCCGAAGCATGACTTGTTGAGCGACATATTCCCGCTCTATCACACTGCCATCGTCTTGCTTGCGCTTTCGAGTGACGCGCGTGTGCATGAAATTCCCCTGATAACCCTCAGGTTTCTCGGGCGCTAACAGGATCTCGAAGCGTCCGTCCTCGTCGACCTGCAGTCGAGTGGAATCGAGCAGGGCACAGTTGGCCCGTGAGCCCGGCTTTAGCTCCTTGATGCTTCCGCTATCGCCGGAAAAACCGCTCGGGGCCTCGAAGATGACATAGTGCGGAGCCTTACGCGTGCCCCCTGGAGCGGCCTCACCCCGCCAATGACGGGTATCCCCGGCGCGTCCACGAATGGTGTAGCTATGGTTGCCATCGATCGGGGCCGTCAGGTAAATGGCATCTGCGTTATCGATGGTTGATCGGTTAAGCGGCTGGATGGCACGAACGAAATAGGGATTCTCGGGAGACGGCCCCAGACTTCTGGCGATGGAGCCATAGAGGTAGCCCAACACGTACCGATACCCTTCCGCCAGGGTGCGCGGAGAGGCCGGCGGCGCCCACAGCCCCGGGTCGTCGATGGCATTGCGGGCCTCGCCAAGCTGAGTGAGCAGGTCGTTCCAGGCACCACGAAGACTCGCAGCGGCGGCGGCGGTAGCCGGATCCTTATGACTTTCCTCAGACATTCGTCAACTCCTTGTCTTGTTCGCGGGGGGTATGGGATGCCCACTCGAACCGGGTGAACAGGGGGGCCAGCTTGTCGTGGATCTCGTGATCGTCCAGCCCGAATTCCTCCAGGCTATAGGTGTGGCTAGTTTCGTGTGTGCGCGTCCTGTTTTCCTCGGCGTCGAGAAAGGACTCGAAATCGTCGGTGATCGGCAGGGAGAGATCGTTGTAAACCTGCTCCATGGTGGCTTTTGGCGTCGTTATCAGCTCACGATAATCGATGATGGAGTACTGGATCTCCGGATGAGAATCGAGCACATCGAGGGGGTGCAGATAACTTTCATATGAAAGATTGACCATTTCTCTTGTGGATTTGTTGATTCGATCTGCGTCCTGATCCCCTTGCGCCCCCCAGCTGACATGGAGCAACTTCAGCAAACTGGGTATGGTCTCGTATGGATTCCTGTAAAGAAGCACGAAGCGTGCATCAGGAAAGGCCTCTATCAGGGCACCCACCCGACCGCAATATGTCGGATTCTTACTTAAATGGATTTTTTCGCTACCGTTAAGATAAAGCTGTCGGCGCACACAATTTCGATAAAAGTTCATCAACCGACGACGGCTTTCAATTGGTCTCTGGTCGATGTGAAAAAAGTCCAACGAATCCATATAGGGCAACTTTGTAGCCCAAAACCCGGATGCACATGAATTGAAATACATCAGATCATCTTCTTCCGGAATATTCAGCCCCATCTTATGAATATGCTGAGTGGCACCGAACCTTCTTTTTCCCCAGGCTTGCAGCCTCCTCTCCAGCCGATGTCCCAGCAAGTTATCATCCAGCCAGGCGAGACCACGGACAACTTTTTTCTGCAGCAGTGAAGGAAGTAGCAACTCATAATACTTGAAGGTAGAGAAGCGAGCGTCACCGCTCATGAGCCGATGCGCCAATGTCGTCCCACTTCGGGCATGACCAATAATGAAAACCGGCGCCTTGACCTTGACAAACCAGAGCTTGGGAAAAAAAATTCCATCCAGAAAGAAGCAGATGCTGTGGAACAGTGCACGTAGTGGCACGCGAACCATGACCAGCTTGCCCAGCTTTCGACGCTGCCGCTTATTGGGCTCTCGCGCCACCAGCTTGGCCATGGTCAACCACGTCTTGAACTCAAAGTAAAAAATCACGACAAGTTCCTTGTGTGTTGTTGTTCAGAAGCGGTGGCACAGTGAGAAAACTTCAGGTAGCTCAAGAGTAACGCCACCATTTCTTTCTCGAACTCAGGCTGGAATATCAACTCCGGGTTATGATCCAACGTTGCGTGGAGCGTGCCCTCCAGCGTATTGACCACCATGGTGGCGGCGAGCCTGGGATCGCTTACTCCCACTGAGCCGCGATGCTGCTCCAAGGCGGATGGAAGCCAGTCGACGGTCCGCAACTTCCGTGGATACTTGCGAAGAACATACTCTTCGAAGTTGTAGTGCCAATGCATCTCGAGGTAAAAGCCCTTGAGCTTTCGATAGAGGCGTTGATGACGTGCAATATACTCACGAACGAAGAAGGCAATGGTATTCTCCAGTGAGCCCTGCACCATTGACAGCGTCTGCTGATCTAGGCGCTTGACCTCGCCTATCTCCCCCATCAGCAGCTCATTGCAGATATCCGCGGCAATGGCATGCTTGTCGGCATAATACTGATAGAGACTTCCGATACTGACGCCTGCCACCTCGGCGATACGGTTCGTCGTCAAGCGC
>JAWWBV010000007.1:0-21659 GCA_033720795.1 Halomonas sp.
CTTTCCGGAATCCGTTGCCGAAGGCAGCGTCGCCGCCTGGCACAAGAAGCCCGGCGACAGCGTCGAGCGTGACGAGCTGATCGTCGAGATCGAGACCGACAAGGTGGTGCTCGAGGTCGTGGCTCCCGAGGCCGGCACCCTCTCCGAGGTGCTGGTGGAAGAGGGCGACACCGTGGAGTCCGAGCAGCTGCTGGGTCGCCTCGGCGCGGGTGAGGCCAAGGGCGAGGCGCCGGCCGACAAGCAGGACGCGCCGAAGCGCGAGGCCAAGGCGGAAGCGCCGGCCGCCGGCGGCGGCAAGACCCACGAGGTCAAGGCCCCGACCTTCCCGGAGTCCATCCAGGAAGGCACCGTGGCCAGCTGGTCCAAGCAGGTCGGCGAGGCGGTCAAGCGCGACGAGGTGCTGGCCGAGATCGAGACCGACAAGGTGGTGCTCGAGGTCGTCGCCCCGGCCGACGGTGCGCTGACCGAGATCCAGGCCGAAGAGGGCAGCCAGGTGACCTCCGAGCAGGTGCTGGCGATCTTCGCCGAGGGCGCCGGCGGCGGCGCCAAGCCGGCCACCACCGGCGAGGAGAAGCCGGCGGCCTCCGCCGATGACGGCGCCAGCGACGAGAAGGTCGGTGGCAAGATCCTCGCCCCGGCCGCCCGCAAGCTGGTCGCCGAGCATGACCTCGACGTCGCGAAGATCGAGGGCACCGGCAAGGGGGGCCGGATTCTCAAGGAGGACGTGCAGCGTGCCGTGAACGACGGCAGCGCCAAGAAGGCGGCCAAGCCGGCCGGCGGTGCCCAGGCCGCCGCCGCGGCGGCCCCGGTCGTGGAGGGCGAGCGTCCCGAGAAGCGCGTGCCGATGAGCCGCCTGCGCCAGACCATCGCCAAGCGCCTGGTCCAGGCCCAGCAGACCGCCGCCATGCTCACCACCTACAACGAGGTGGACATGAGCGCGGTGATGGAGCTGCGCGGCCAGTACAAGGAGACCTTCCAGAAGGCCCACGACGTCAAGCTCGGCTTCATGGGCTTCTTCGTCAAGGCCGCCTCCGAGGCCCTCAAGCGCTTCCCGGACGTCAACGCCTCCATCGACGGCACCGACATCGTCTATCACGGCTACCAGGACATCGGCGTGGCGGTCTCCACCGATCGCGGCCTGGTCGTGCCGGTGCTGCGCGACACCGACAGCATGAAGATCGCCGACGTCGAGAAGGGCATCGTCGACTTCGGCAAGCGGGCCCGTGACGGCAAGCTCGGCATCGACGAGATGCAGGGCGGCACCTTCACCATCACCAACGGCGGCACCTTCGGCTCGCTGATGTCGACGCCGATCCTCAACCCGCCGCAGACCGCGATCCTGGGCATGCACAAGATCCAGGAGCGTCCGATGGCCGTGAACGGCAAGGTCGAGATCCGCCCGATGATGTACCTGGCCGTCTCCTACGATCACCGCATGATCGACGGCAAGGACGCGGTCCGCTTCCTGGTGACCATCAAGGAACTGCTCGAAGACCCGGCGCGCCTGCTGCTCGACATCTGATTCGCGAAGCCGGCAACGTCTTCCAGCAACAAGCCACAAAGGAGCCAACATGGCTGACAAGTTTGATGTGATCGTGATCGGCGCGGGCCCCGGCGGCTACGTGGCCGCCATTCGTGCCGCCCAGATGGGCCTGAAGACCGCCTGCGTCGAGAAGTGGATCGGCAAGGAAGGCAAGGTCGTGCACGGCGGCACCTGCCTCAACGTGGGCTGCATCCCGTCCAAGGCGCTGCTCGAGGCCTCCCACAAGTTCGTCGAGGCCAAGCACGACTTCGACGACATGGGCATCCAGGCCGGCGACGTCACCATGGACGTCAAGAAGATGATGGCCCGCAAGGACAAGATCGTGAAGAACCTGACCGGCGGCATCTCGGGGCTCTTCAAGGCCAACGGCGTCACCGCCATCGAGGGCACCGGCAAGGTCACCTCTGCCAAGCAGGTCGAGGTCACCGACCGCGACGGCAAGGCGACCTCCTATGAGGCCGACAGCATCGTCGTCGCCGCCGGCTCCGTGCCGGTGGAGATTCCGCCGACCCCGCTGAAGGAAGGCCTGGTGGTCGACTCCACCGGCGCCCTGGAATTCCAGGAGACCCCGAAGCGCCTGGGCGTGATCGGCGCCGGCGTCATCGGCCTGGAGCTCGGCAGCGTCTGGAACCGCCTGGGCTCCGAGGTGACCGTGCTCGAGGCCATGGACAGCTTCCTGCCGATGGTCGACGGCGCCGTCGCCAAGGAGACCCAGAAGCTGCTCAAGAAGCAGGGCCTGGACATCAAGCTCAATGCGCGGGTCACCGGCTCCGAGGTCAAGGGTGAGGAAGTCGTCGTCAAGTACGCCGATGCCGATGGCGACCAGGAGATCACCTTCGACAAGCTGATCGTCTGCGTCGGCCGCAAGCCCTACACCCAGGGCGTTATCGCCGACGGCGTGGGCGTCGACACCGACGAGCGCGGCTTCATCCACGTCGACGACCAGTGCCGCACCAGCGTGCCGGGCGTCTACGCCATCGGCGACTGCGTGCGCGGCCCGATGCTCGCGCACAAGGCCTCCGAAGAGGGCATCATGGTCGCCGACATCATCGCCGGCCATAAGGCCGAGATGAACTACGACGCCATCCCCAACGTCATCTACACCTTCCCGGAGGTGGCGTGGGTCGGCATGACCGAGCAGGACGCCAAGGCGGCCGGCATCGAGGTCAAGGTCGGCGCCTTCCCGTTCGCGGCGAGCGGCCGGGCCATGGCCAACAACGCCACCGAGGGCATGGCGCGCATCATCGCCGACGCCGAGACGGATCGCGTGCTGGGCGTGCACATCGTTGGTCAGCATGCCGGCGAGATGATCGCCCAGGGCGTGATCGCGCTGGAGTTCGGCTCCAGCGCCGAGGATCTGGCGTTGACCTGCTACGCGCACCCGACCATGTCGGAAGCGGTGCACGAGGCGGCGCTGGCCGTCGAGGGCCATGCCATCCACATGGCCAACCGCAAGAAGAAGAAGTAAGGACAACAAGCGCCACCGTCAGGTGGCGCATCGCTTCCGACCATGTATCGGAAGCGAACGGTGGTGACACGGCACCCGCCGCCCCGAGGCGGCGGCTCGTGTCACCGTTCGAGTCACATGCAACCAATGGCATGAATCGATGAACCTTCACGAGTATCAGAGCAAGCAGCTGTTTGCCGATTATGGCCTGCCGGTATCCAAGGGCTTCGCCGTCGACACCCCCGAGGAGGCCGCAGAGGCCTGCAAGAAGATCGGTGGCGACATGTGGGTGGTCAAGGCCCAGGTCCACGCCGGCGGCCGCGGCAAGGCCGGTGGCGTCAAGCTGATCAAGGATCCGGAGGAAGCCAAGACCTTCGCCGAGTCCTGGCTGGGCAAGAACCTGGTGACCTTCCAGACCGACGAGAAGGGTCAGCCGGTCACCAAGATCCTGGTCGAGACCTGCACCGACATCGCCAACGAGCTCTACCTGGGCGCCGTGGTCGATCGCGGCACCCAGCGCGTGGTCTTCATGGCCTCCACCGAGGGCGGCGTGGAGATCGAGAAGGTCGCGGAAGAGACTCCCGAGAAGATCCTCAAGGCCGAGATCGACCCGCTGGTCGGCGCCCAGCCCTATCAGGCGCGTGAGCTGGCCTTCGCCCTGGGCCTCGAGGGTGCCCAGGTGAAGCAGTTCACCAAGATCTTCCTGGGCCTGTCCAAGCTGTTCCACGACAAGGACCTGGCGCTGCTCGAGATCAACCCGCTGGTGGTCACCGACGAGGGCAATCTCCACTGCCTCGACGCCAAGATCGGCCTCGACGGCAATGCCCTCTATCGCCACCCGGACCTGCAGGCGATGCGCGACCCGTCCCAGGAAGACGAGCGCGAGGCCGAGGCGGCCGCCTGGGAGCTGAACTACGTGGCCCTGGAAGGCAACATCGGCTGCATGGTCAACGGCGCCGGCCTGGCCATGGGCACCATGGACATCATCAAGCTCAACGGCGGCCAGCCGGCCAACTTCCTCGACGTGGGCGGCGGTGCCACCAAGGAACGCGTGGCCGAGGCCTTCAAGCTCATCCTCTCCGACGATTCCGTGAAGGCCGTGCTGGTCAACATCTTCGGCGGCATCGTGCGCTGCGACATGATCGCCGAGGGCATCATCGGTGCCGTCGAGCAGGTCGGTGTCAACGTGCCGGTGGTGGTACGTCTGGAAGGTAACAACGCCGAGCTGGGTGCCGAGAAACTGGCCTCCAGCGGTCTGAACATCATCGCTGCTACCAGCCTGACCGATGCGGCTCAGCAGGTCGTCAAGGCAGCGGAGGGCAAGTAATGAGCATCCTGATCGACAAGAACACCAAGGTCATCTGCCAGGGCTTCACCGGCGGACAGGGGACCTTCCATTCCGAGCAGGCGATCGCCTACGGTACCCAGATGGTCGGCGGCGTGACCCCGGGCAAGGGCGGCCAGGAGCACCTGGGGCTGCCGGTGTTCAACACCGTCAAGGAGGCCGTCGAGCAGACCGGCGCCGAGGCCAGCGTGATCTACGTGCCGGCCCCGTTCTGCAAGGATTCCATCCTGGAAGCCGCCAACGCCGGCATCAAGCTGATCGTCTGCATCACCGAGGGCATCCCGACCCTGGACATGCTCGACGTCAAGGTGAAGTGCGACGAGCTGGGCGTGCGCCTGATCGGCCCGAACTGCCCCGGCGTGATCACCCCGGGCGAGTGCAAGATCGGCATCATGCCGGGCCACATCCACAAGCCCGGCAAGGTCGGTATCGTGTCGCGTTCCGGCACCCTGACCTATGAAGCCGTCAAGCAGACCACCGACCACGGCTTCGGCCAGTCCACCTGCGTGGGCATCGGCGGTGACCCGATCCCGGGTTCCAACTTCATCGACATCCTCGAGCAGTTCGAGAAGGATCCGGCGACCGAGGCGATCGTGATGATCGGCGAGATCGGCGGCACCGCCGAGGAAGAGGCCGCGGCCTACATCAAGGAGCACGTCTCCAAGCCGGTCGTCTCCTACATCGCCGGCGTCACGGCCCCTCCGGGCAAGCGCATGGGCCATGCCGGGGCGATCATCGCCGGCGGCAAGGGCACCGCGGACGAGAAGTTCGCCGCCCTGGAAGCCGCGGGCGTCAAGACCGTACGCTCCCTGGCCGAGATCGGCGATGCCCTGAAGGCCGCCACCGGCTGGTAAGCCCCGCGTCCCTCGCGCATCAGGAAAAGGGCACCCTCGGGTGCCCTTTTTCGTGGGCGCACGGTGGCGTGTCAGCCGGCTACCTCCTCGATCGCGGTATTGCCCAGGCCGAGCACCTGGACGTCCAGGGCCTGGCCGTCCGTGTCCTGGGCGGTCATCTCGGCGGGCAGCGTGTCCTCGCCGTAGGCCTTGAAGGAAAAGCGCCAGGCCTCGCCGGGCGCGAGGGTGAGGTCGCCACTGTCCTGGACGCTGTAGCCGTCGTCTCCCTTGATGACCTCGCCATTCCACAGGGTGTCGATCTCGGCGGGAAGATCGAAGCCCAGCTCCGGGTCGACGATGTCGTCCTCCGAGACATTCTCGACGAAGAACTCGGCGACATAACCCGAGGACCACTGGCTGGTGACGTTGCCGCTGACCAGCAGCTCGGCGTCGTCGTCCAGCAGCGCCGGGGTGGCGCCCCCCTTGCCGAGGATCTCCAGTGGCTGACCGTCCTCGCTCCGGGCCGCCAGGTGGCTGGGCGGGGCTTCCTCACCATAGGCCTTGTAGGCGAAACGCCAGCTCTCTCCGGCGGCGAGGACGCTATCGCCCCCTACCCAGTAGCCGTCGTCATCCCGGGTCAGGTCGCCGTTCCACAGGGTGTCGATCTCGGCGGGAAGTTCAAACCCGAGCTCGGGATTCGCGATGTCGCTACCGGAGACGTTCTCGACGAACACCTCGGCGACATGGCCGGACGACCAGCTGCTGGTGATGTTGCTGGTGACCTTCACGTCGGGGGTGTCGCCGCCGCCGCTGAGGATCTCCGCTGGGCTGGGGACCTCGAGAGGCGAACCGCGAAAGAGATTGCCCGAGGTCAGGTGCAGGGTGATGCCGTCACCGAACACCGCGAACTCCATGTCGGTGAGGGTGTCCTGGCTGCCCTGGCCGGTGATGATGACGCCGTTCTCGCTGATGCCCACGTCGTAGTCGGCATAGTCCTCGGTGTAGCGGGCGGTATCGGTGCCCGGGCCGCCATCGAGCCAGTCGATGCCATCGTTCCAGTCCCTGCTGGGCCCCCCCTGGAGGAGGTCGTCCCCGGCGCCTCCCGACAGGAGGTCATGGCCCAGGCCGCCATTCAGGTAGACGCCGTCGTCCGAACCCTGGATCTCGTCATCGCGGCGCGATCCGACCAGGTAATCGAAGATCACCTCGTTGGCCTCGGGATCGGTGGGCGCCCCGAAGCTCTCACCCTCCTCGTTGATGTACAGCGACGGCGACAGGCCATCGGTCTCGGGATCGCGGATGGAGCTAAGGACGCGGACACTGTTGTCGTGGTCCCGCCCGCCGTGGAAGTTGATGTCGCGGTCGGTGAGGGCGACCTCGATCTCGTTGCCCACCGAGGAGCGCCAGGAGGCGAAGACCAGGCTGTGGCGCATGCCGCTGTCCTCGAGCCCGCTGAACTGGCCGTCATAGCTCTCGTGCAACTCGTAGGCGTAGCCATTGCCGCCGCTGCCCTTGTTGAAGGCGCCGTGGGCCTCGAGGTTCTCGGCGACCGGATCGAGGGTCCGTGAGAAGCGGAAGGCCGTGGAGGGGCCGTCGTTGACCGTGATATCGGACAGCTGCGTACCCTCGGTGCCGGTCAGCAGTACCGCGTTGTAGCCGGTGAGGTTCTCCAGGACGTTATCGAAGGTCGACGGATCGGGGGTGCCCAGGTCGAAGTCGACGCTGAAGCCCTCGAGCGTGACATCGGAGAGCGTCTCCATCCGGGCGACATGGGTCTTGCCCCCCTCGAAGTCGAAGTGCACCCCCCGGTCGAGGGTGATGGTGTCGCCCTCGACCGACTCGACCTTGGCCATGCTGGTGCGCAGCTCGGCATATTGCCCCTTGCGCCAGGTCATGTCGCCGATCTCGTCAAAGAAGGCGTCGTCGTTGTCCTGCCAGATGCGCAGGGTATCGCCGACCTGGAGGTCGTGGCCTGCCGCGAGCGTCAGCTGGCGGCTGCCCTCGCTGACGTCGGTGGTCACGTCGCCGGTGAAGGTCTTCTCGGTGCCGTCGAGGCGAATCGCATAGTCGTTGCCCGCCAGGGCAAGGTCACCGAAGGTGAAGACCGTCTCGCCGGCACCGGCGCCGATCAGGGAGATGTCGGATCGCGAGACCAGCAGCGCATCATCGAACTGGTAGTGACCGGCCGCGAAGCGCAGCGTCGCGCCGCTGGGGGCCTCGTCGATCAGGGGCTGAAGTTCATCGGCGGTGATCGAGGGATCGATGTCGATGGTGGTCATGGGGAAAACTCTCCAGAAGCTCCTTGGGTATCGAGCTTCAGTGTGTTTTGACCGGGAACGTTGTGGGAGGCTTCATCGCGGATTCGCTGTTCTATCGGCGAAATACCTGATCAAGAAGGGGTTGGCAGTGCATGTCGGCAGGGATGTCGTGCGTCCTGCGCGATTCTGGCAGATCCTGACCCGATGGGTGGGCTATCAGCGTCGCCCTCCAGGCCGGGTTCTCCGAACCGTTCACGGGGCTGGGTGTCCTGCCGAGTTGTGTGTCGACTGTGTCGTCGAGGACGGATATGAGATCGATCAGCTCATGTATGGAATTGCAGTACGAAGATGGGATGTGCCAGTCATGCTTTCAGCGTAACAGTGCTGACTGATTCCGTAAAAATGCATGATGTATTTCAGTCAAACCATGTGTCGGTCGGACCGCGAAAATGACGATGGGGAGGGCCATGCAGCGGCAAGGCCATGGTGAGCGAAAAGGGCACCGGGGCGCCCTTCCGTGATCTGGTGTGTCGTGTTGCCGGCCTCAGGCGGCCACTTCCTCGACGTCGGTGTTGCCGAGTCCGAGGACCTGCACGTCGAGGGACTGGCCCTCCGTGTCGCTGGCCGTCATCGCGTCGGGCAGCGCCTCGTCGCCACTGGCGTTGAAGGCGAACCGCCAGGCTTCGCCGGGGGCGAGGCGGTTGGCGTTATTGTCCTGGACGCGATAGCCGTCCGCCCCGCCGGCGAGGTCGCCGTTCCACAAGGTGCTGATGTCGGCGTCCAGGTCGAAGGCGACCTCGGGGTCGATGATCTCGTCATCGGAGACGTTCTCGACGAAGAACTCGGCGGTATAGCCCGAGGCCCACTGGCTGGTGACGTTGCCGGTGACCAGCAGCTCGGCATCGTCGTCCACCAGGGCCGGGGTCGACCCGTCGCCGTCGAGGATCGCGTCGGCGTCGGGCACGTCGAGCGCCGTGCCGGTGAACGCATTGCCCGAGGCCAGGTGCAGGGTGGTGCCATCGCCGAACACGGCGAACTCCATGTCGACAAGGGTATCCTCGCTGCCCTGGCCGGTCACCCTGGCCTCCTCTTCGTCGAAGGCGATCTCGTGAGCCGCAACGTCGCCGGTGTAGCGCGCTGTATCGATGCCTCGGCCACCGTCGAGGAGGTCGGTGCCGTCGTACCAGTCATCGCCGGGTCCGCCCTGGAGGATGTCGTTGCCGGCGCCGCCCTTCAGCACGTCATGGCCCAGGCCGCCGTTCAGGTAGACGCCGTCGTCCGAGCCCTGGACCTCGTCCTCGCGGCGCGAGCCGATCAGGTAGTCGAACACCACCTCGTTGGCCTCGGGATCGGTGGGCGCTCCGAAGCGCTCGCCCTCCTCGTTGATGTACAGCGACGGCGACAGGCCATCGGTCTCGGGATCGCGGATCGAGCTCAGGACGCGCACGCTGTTGTCGTGATCCCGGCCCCCGTGGAAATTGATATCGCGGTCGGTGGAGACGACCTGGACCTCGTTGCCTACCGAAGAGCGCCAGGAGGCGAAGACCAGGCCATGGCGCATGCCGCTGTCCTCGAGGCCGGTAAGCTGCCCGTCGTAGCTCTCGTGCAGCTCATAGGCATAGCCGTTGCCGCCACCGCCCTTGTTGAAGGCGCCCTGGGCCTGCAGGCCGTCGGCCTGGAGATCCATGGCCCGGGAGAAGCGGAAGGCCGTGGACGGACCGTCGTTGACTAGGATGTCCTCGAGGTCGCTGTTGACCGTGCCCTCCAGGTGCACCGCCTGGTAGCCGGTCAGGTCGTCCTTGGTGTTCGAGAACTCGCCGGCGTCGGCCTCGCCGAGCTCGAAGTTGACGCTGAAGCCCTTCAGGTCGACGTGATCCACCGTGTCGAGCTTCTCCACCTCGGCCATGCCCGACTGGAAGTCGAAGCGGATGCCACGGTCGAGGCTGACCTCGTTGCCATCGACGGCGGTCACCTTGGCCATGCTGGTACGCAGTTCGGCGTGCTCGACCTTGCGCCAGGCGCTGTCGCCGATCGCATCGAGAAAGGCATCGTCGTTGTCCTGCCAGATCCGCAAGGTGTCGCCGACGGCCAGCTCCCGGGCATCGTTCAACGCCAGGCGACGTGCGCCTTCCTCGGCGTCGCCGGCGAGTTCGCCGAGGTCGGTGTTTTCGCTCCCATCCACATGAATCGCGTGGTCATCGTTTCGCGACAGGGCCGTATAGGTGAAGGTCAGGCGGGTGCTGTCACTCCCCGCGCCGATCAGGGAGACGTCGGAGCGGTCGATGGCGATGGCGTCATCGAACTCGAAGTCGCCGGCAGCGAGCTTCAGGGTCGTGCCGGGGTCAGCCTCCCGGATCATTGTCTCGAGTTCATCGGCGGTGATATCCGTTTCAACCTCGATGGTTGAACTCATGTAATGACTCCTTTGCGTCTCATTTCTGCGACATGATGGAAGGGCTGCATTTCCTTATTTTCGCGGATAATGTTTCGAGAAATCGGGAAAATAATGTCGTCAATATGAGACAGTTATGGAAAGTTGATGATGGAGATGGAGGCAGGTATGGTGCCGTACATTCCGTGATTAGCCACGGCTTTTTTAGTGTTATACAGGGCGTCGAAAGACGTCAATGGCGCATCGGAAAATGCGCCGGCGAGCGCTCGATGTCTGTCGACGATCCGCTTGTATGAACCAGGGAGGTGGCGGGGTGCCGGGGCGAGGAGGCCCCGTCTCCGGATTGCATGATGGCGTCTGACTCGAACACCACACTGCAGCATGCACTCGACACCTGTCGCGGCTCCCTGCTCTGGGTGGCCGGCTTCAGCCTGTGTCTCAACCTGCTGATGCTGACGCCGGCCCTGTACATGCTGCAGGTCTACGACCGGGTGATCACCACCGGCAGCGAGGAGACCCTGCTGATGCTCACCCTGGTGGTGGTCTTCCTGTTCCTCGTGGTCGGCGGCCTGGAGTGGGTGCGGGCCGGTATCCTGGTGCGACTCGGCAATCGCCTCGACGCCTGGATCAGCGAGCCTTTGCACGCGGCGATGTTCCGCCGCGGCCTTCGCCAGCCCGGCGGGCAGGCGGCATGGCCGCTGGACGACCTGGCGACGCTGCGCCAGGGACTGGCCGGGGGCGGGCTGCTGGCCTTCTTCGATGTGGCCTGGGTGCCGGTCTACCTCGCCCTGCTGTACCTGTTCGATCCCTGGTTCGGCGCCTTCGCCAGCCTCGCCGGTGTCATCCTGCTGACGCTGGTCGTGGTCAGCGACAAGGCCACGCGTGGGCTGCTGGACGAGGCGGGACGCGAGCAGAGCCGGGCCCGGGAGCTGGCCTCCGGCAACCTGCGCAATGCCGAGGCGCTCGATGCCATGGGGATGCTGTCGAGCATTGCCGCACCGTGGCTGACACGGCATCGGGCCAGCCTGTGGATGCAGTCACGGGCCAGCGACCGGGCGGCGATGCTCTCGAGCCTGACCCGGGCGCTGCGCCTGCTGCTGCAGTCGCTGATCCTGGGGCTCGGCGCCCTGCTGGTGCTCGAGGAGCGCATCACGCCGGGGATGATGATCGCCGGCTCGATCCTGCTGGGCCGCGTGCTGTCGCCGGTGGATCAGCTGGTCGGGAGCTGGCGCGGCATCGTCGGCGCGCGTGCCGCCTACCGTCGCCTCGAGAGGGTGCTGCACGATCAGCCGTCCGCGACGCCGACCATGTCCCTGCCACCGCCCGAGGGGCGCTTGACCCTGGAGGCCGTGACGGCCGGCGCCCCGGGTGGCCAGCATCCCGTGGTGGTCGGCATCGACCTGAGCCTCGCGCCGGGCGAGCAGGTCGGCATCATCGGCCCCAGCGCCTCGGGCAAGTCGACCCTGGCGCGGCTGGCGCTGGGCGTATGGCCGACCTGGGACGGCTGCGTGCGCCTGGACGGGGCGGATATCGCCCGCTGGGATCGCGAGGCGCTGGGGCCCCACGTCGGCTACCTGCCGCAGGACGTCGAGCTGTTCAGCGGCACCATCGGCGAGAACATCGCCCGCTTCGCCACGGTCGACAGCGACAGGGTGATCGAGGCCGCCCGTCGTGCCGGCGTGCACGAGATGATCCTGCGCTTTCCCGATGGCTATGACACCCGCATCGAGGCGAGTGGCGGCGTGCTCTCCGCCGGTCAGCGCCAGCGCATCGGCCTGGCCCGGGCGCTCTACGGCAAGCCCGCCCTGGTCGTGCTGGACGAGCCCAACAGCAACCTCGATCACCGTGGCGAGCAGGCCCTCGCCCAGGCCATGGACGCCCTGCGGGAGGAGGGCGTCACCCTGCTGGTCATCAGCCACCGCACCGGCGTGCTGCGCCGGGTCGACCGCCTGCTGGTGCTGGAGAACGGGCGCGTCCGGCTGTTCGGCCCACGGGATCGTGTGCTGGCGAGGATGGCGGGGCGCGATGGCGAGGGCGGCCAGGCGGCCCGCCGCCAGTCCGGCGCTTCGGAGGTCCCATGAATCATTCACCACCGGTCGATCCCCGCCGGACGCCCCCGTTCAGCGACCGTCGCCACCGTCGTCTGGGCCTGGCGCTGGTGCTGGTCTGCCTGGGCGGCTTCGGCGCCTGGGCCGTCTCGGCCGAACTCGCCGTCTCGGTCATCGCCCCGGGGCGGGTCACGGTGGCCTCCGCCAAGAAGACGGTACAGCACCTCGAGGGGGGCATCGTGCAACGGCTCGAGGTCGAGGACGGCGACCGCGTCGAGGAGGGCGAGACCCTGCTGGTGCTGGACGATACCCGGGTCGAGTCGCGGCTGCAGATCGCCCGCTCGCAATACCTGATCAACCGTGCCGCCGAGGTGCGCCTGATGGCCGAGCAGGCCGGGGAGGAGACGCTGCGCTTTCCCTCGGAGCTGCGTGATCCCGACCAGGCGCGGCTTGAGCAGTTGACGGCGGTGCAGCGCGGCCTCTTCCATGCCCGCCGGGAAGCCCTGGACGGGGCCCTGGCCTCGCTGGACCAGCAGGCCGAACAGCTGCACCGGCGCATCGAGGGCCGCGAGTCGATGATCCGGGTCAGCCGCGAACAGCTGACCTCGCTGCGCGAGGATGCCGACGCCTACCGCTCGCTGTTCAAGGACGGCCTGGGCGACAACCGCCGCCTGCGCGAGCTGGAGCGAGAGATCCTGCAGTACCAGGGCGAGATCGAGCAGCACCGCACCGAGATCGCCCGCCTGCGCTCCCGGATCAGCGAGAACGACCTGCAGAAGCGGGTGCGCATCCAGGAGTTTCGCCAGGAGGTGGGGGAGCGTCTGCGCGAGACCCGGCGGCAGATCGCCGACGCCGAGGAGCGCTTGACGGCGCTGCGCGATCAGCGGCGCCGGACCACCATCACGGCGCCGGTCGCGGGGACGGTGGTGGGGCTGGCGGTGCATACCCGGGGCGCGGTGATCGAGCCGGGCACGACGATTCTGGAGATCGTCCCCCGGGGCGAGGACTTCGTCGTCGAGGCGCGGGTCGCCGACAGCGACATCGACCATGTCTATCCGGGACAGGACGCTGAGATCCGTTTCAGCGCCTTCAACCAAGGGCGTTCGCGGGTCATCGAGGGCACGGTGCAGCGGGTCTCCGCCGACAGCTTCGAGGACGAGGCCACCGGCAGGCGCTACTACGAGGTACGGATCCGCGTGAGCGAGGTGGAACGGGAGACGCTACCCGAGGGAATGCGCCTGATGACCGGCATGCCGGCCGAGGTCCGCCTGCACACCACCAGCCGGACGCTGGCCAGCTACCTCGTCAAGCCGGTCACCGACATGCTGACCCGGGCCCTGCGCGCCGACTGAGCCGGCCGGGCACACGCCGGGGGAATCACGCCGTCACTGACCCTGAGCGCTCCCGCGGCAGTCCGACGACCGGCCCAACGCAGCACGGCGACCCGAGGGTCGCCGTGCTGCGCGTTGCCTGGCGGGGCATGCCCGCAGGGAGGAGGTCAGACCGCGGGGCGGCCGACCAGCGAGCGGGTCTCCTCGCGGGCCTCGGTCAGCGTCACGCGGATGACGTCGCCGAGCTTGAAGCGCTCCTCGCCCTCGATCTGGATGCGGCCGTCCTTGTCGTCGATCGCCACCTTCTTGCGGTCGCTGTGCATCAGCGGGGCCGGGACGAAGGCGGTGGCGCCGTTGGCGGTCAGTCGCACCCGCATGCCGCCGCGGTTGATGGCGATGATCTCGGCCTCGAAGGTCTCGCCGGCCTCGGCCGCGGGCGTCAGGTAGCGCACGTAGAGCCAGTCCTTGACGTCGCGCTCGGCCATGCGGTTGAGCCGGCGCCGCTCGGTGAGCTGCTCGGTGAGCGCCTGGCTGGCCTCGGCCGGGGCCTGCTCGCCTTTGAGCACCCGCTTGATCAGGCGGTGGTTGACCATGTCGCCGTACTTGCGGATCGGCGAGGTCCAGGTGGCGTAGGCGGCGAGGCCCAGGCCGAAGTGCGGGCCGGGCTGCGCCGACATGCTGGTAAAGCCCTGGAAGCGGCGCAGGCGCGCGTCGAGCCAGGCGTCGTCGCGGCCCTCGAGCTCGCGCTTGAGCTCGGTGTAGCGGGAGAGCTCGGTGAGCTGCTCGTGTTCCACCTGGATGTCCTGCTCGGCCAGGAACTCCTGGGCGGCCTCGGCCTTCTCGGGCTCGAAGGCGCGGTGGACGTTGAAGATGCCGTGGCCGACGTGCTCGGCGAGCAGGTGCGCGCAGCAGGCGTTGGCGGCGATCATCGACTCCTCGATCATGCGGTTGGCGATGCGCCGATGCTCGGTGCGGATGTCCAGCACGTTGCCGGCGTCGTCCAGGTCGAAGACGAAGTCGGGACGATCCTTGAACACCAGGGCGTGGGCCGCGCGCCAGGCGCTGCGCGCCTCGGTCATCGCCGCCAGGGCCTTGAGCTGCTCGCCGATCGCCGCGGCCGGCGCCCAGTCGCCCTGGCCCTCGAGCCAGTCGGAGACCCGGTCATAGGCGAGCTTGGCATGGGAGCGGGCGGTGGCGGCGAAGAAGCGGTAGTCGCCGAGGCTGCCGTCGGCGCCGATCTCCAGGGTGCAGGCCAGCACCGGCCGGTCCCGGTCCTGCCACAGCGAGCAGAGGTCGTCGGCCAGCTGCTCGGGCAGCATGGTGACGTTCTGGCCCGGCAGGTAGACGGTGAAGGCGCGGGTGCGCGCCTCCAGGTCGGCGGCGTGCCCCTCCTCCACGTAGGCGGTGGGGTCGGCGATGGCCACGGTCAGCGACCAGCCGCCGTCCTCGCGGGGGCGGATGCGCAGGGCGTCATCCATGTCCCGGGTCTTCTCGCCGTCGATGGTGAAGAAGGGCTCGGCGGTCAGGTCCTCGCGCTCGAGGCCCTCGTCGCGCAGCGGCCAGTCGTCGCCGGCGTCCGGGCACTCCTGCTCCAGCGCGTGGCGCGCCAGGGTCACGCGCCACGGCACGGCGGGGTCGTCGGTCTTGGCCACCAGCTCGTCGATCTGGGTGAAGAAGGCGCGATCGTCGGGCTTGAGGGGGTGGCGCACCAGGCGGGCCACCACCCAGTCGCCGTCGGCGATGCTCGCCTCGTCGAGGCTGCGCTTGATGCGCGCCTTGAGCGGGGTGTTCATCGAGGGGTGATCCGGGATCACCGCCAGGCGACCGTCGCGCTTCTGCACGCGGGCGATGAAGCGCTCCATGCCGGTCTCGATCAGGGTATCGGGCTCCACCGACTTCTTGTCGCCCTCCTCGTGGAGGATGGCCCCGACGCGGTCGCCGTGCAGCACCTGCTTCATGGCGGGGGGCGGCACGAAATAGGAATCACCGTCGTCGGTCTCGAGGAAGCCGAAGCCCCGGTCGGTGGCCTTGATCACGCCCTCTACGCGAGGGGTGTTGTCGCGGATCTGTTGCTTGAGCTGAGCAAGCGCCGAATTGTTCTGCAGCATGGTCACGATCGGTTGGCGAGTAGGGGGGCCACTATACGGATTCGCGACTCCGGCGCCAAACGCCGCGGGAGGCGCCCACGGCGAATCAAGCGGTTGCGGCGAGGCGGCCGTCGCGTCGTCCCGCCCGATGCGTGGGGCCCGTTCAGCGCACGGTGATCACGGTGCAGTCGGCGGCGTGGCCGACCTTGTGGGAGACGCTGCCGATCATCAGCCCCTTGAGATCGCCCAGCCCCCGGCTGCCCATCACGATGGCATCGACGTCGCGCCGTCGCGCCTCGTCGAGGATAGTGCGGGTCGGGTCGCCCTGGGTGATCATCGTCTCGACGTGGGAGATGCCGGCGTCGCGGGCGGCCTGCTCGGCGCGGTCCACGACCTTTCGGCCGGCGGCCTCGAGCTCCTCCTCGGAGGCCTTGAGGTCCACGGCGCCGATGCCCCACACCAGCAGCGTCTCATGGGCGAGCTTTTCGGGAATGTGCAACAGGATCAGCGCGGCCCCTTTCTGCAGCGCCAGCTGGCAGGCCACGGAGAGGGCCTTCTTGGCGTGTACGGAACCGTCGATGGGCACCAGGATGGAGTGGAACATGACGCGGTCCTCCTTGCGGAGACGAGGGTGGCTTCCTACCGATGAGCCTAGTCATCTCACGGGACGCTGTCATGATTCGGGTCAAGGGTGGTGGGCCTTCTCCCGGGAGCGCTGCTCGCTGGCCTCCAGGCGCCTCAGCTGCCGCCACAGGTCGCGGCGCAGGTCGGCCAGGCGTGGCGTCTCGTCCGAAGTGAACGCGAGCGGGCGCACCAGCCGCTGGGTGCGCAGACCCAGCCTCGCCCCCAGCAGCCCGATGCCGAGCCCCTGGGCGGCCCGCGTCGAGAGCTTGCCGGCCAGGTTCATCGTCAGCATCTCCATGCTGGCTTCGCCGGCGATCTCGCTGGCGCCGGCGAAGGCCATCTGATAGAGCACGCTGCGCAGCAGCCGCAGGCGCGCCGCGTAACCCAGCTCCAGCCCGTAGAGCCGACACAGCCGGTCGACCATCGCCAGGTGGCGCCAGGCCACCAGGGCCATGTCGACCAGGGTCAAGGGGCTCACCGCCACCATGATCGCCGTCTCACCGGACATTCGCGAGATCAGCCGGCTCGCCTCGCGATCCCGGGGCGCGAGCAGGTGGTGGTCGAGCAGGGCGCGAATGTCCCGCCCGTCGTGGTGGGGCTCCCGGGCGGCCAGGAAGGCCTGCCAGTGGGGGTGGTCGTCGTCCAGGTCGAGGTCGTGCCGCAGCCGTTGGGCCAGCGTCTGCGCCTCGCCCGGCGTGGCCTCGGGCAGCGCGGCCAGGCGCTCGCGCAGCCGCGCGTGGCGGGTCAGGCGCCGCAGGCGCCAGAGTTCGCGCGCCAGTGCCGAGCCGCCCAGGCCGAGGGCCAGCAGCAGCAGCAGGCTCCAGGCAACGGCCAGCCAGTCGCCGCCGAGGCTCGCGGTATAGAGGGTGTGGCCGGCCTCCAGCGCGCCCAGGCCGAGGCTGCCGCCGAGCAGCGCGACGAGCCCCCAGCGGCGCTTGCGTGGGCGCATCAGGCTCCTGTCCAGCGCCTGCGCCTCGCGCTGTGCCTGGGGATCGGGCGCGATCGGCGGTTGGCTCGGCGTCTGCTCATCGAACTGCCGGCCGGGCTGCGGATCCCGGGGGGCGATGTCGTCGTGCGCCTCGTCGAGGGGGAAGTGCTCCCCGGGGCGCGGGTCGGGCTCGCGGGGCGGCATCATGGCAGCTTGTCTCCGATCAGCCAGTCCAGGGCGGCGTCCAGGCGGATATGCGGCAGCGGCGTGCCGGGCTCCCGGGGCAGGGGGCGAAAGGCGGTGAAGGCGAAGCCCTGGCGGGCCCAGAAGTCGGCCCGGGGCAGGCGATTCGGCACCTCGCCGGGAAACAGCAGGCGCGACTCGCCGTCGAGCGTCGTGCCGCGCAGGGCCGGCGAGCGGTGTCCCTGCTGGTTGACCTCGCGGCTCTCGGTGGCACGAATCGCCGCCAGCGACAGGGCGCGCACCGGCACGTCGGCGAAGCGCAGGTCCTTGAGGGGCTCGGCCAGCAGCGCCTCGAGCAGGGCGACCAGGCGGCCGTGCTGCTCGGGGGTGACGTGATCGGCCTTGGTGGCGGCGATCGCCAGGCGGTCGATGCGCGGCGCGAAGAGGCGCGTCAGCAGGCTGCGCCGGCCGTAGTCGAAGCTCTGCATCAGCCGCGACAGCGCCCGGGAGAGATCCTCGAAGCGCTCGGGCCCGGCGTTGAGGGCACCGAGCACGTCGACCAGCACGATCTGGCGGTCGAAGCGGCGGAAGTGTTCGCGGTAGAAGGGGCGCACGATGTGCTGCTGGTAGTGGCGAAAGCGTCGCGCCAGGGTAGCGTAGAGGCTCTCGGCCGGCAGGGCGGCGAGCGCCTCGCGGTCGGCCTCGGCGATGCCGGGCAGCGGGAAGAACTGCAGTACCGGCGCGCCCTCGAGCTCGCCGGGCAGCAGGAAGCGCCCCGGCTGCAGGTCGGCGAAGCCGGCCTCCCGGGCGGCCTTGAGCCCGCTGGCGTAGCGCTCGGCGATCTCGGCCAGGCGCGCCTCGTCGACCTCCTCGGCGGGATCGAGGCCTTCCACCGCCGCCCGCCAGTCGGCGAACAGGGCGGCGCGCTCGCTGCCGACGTCGTGGCGCTGGGTCTCGCTCCAGCTCAGGTAGTCGTGGTCCAGCAGTGGCAGGTCGAGCAGCCACTCGCCGGGATAGTCGAACAGGTCCAGGGTCAGCTGGCGGGTCTCGCCGCCGAGCAGGCCGCTGCGGGTGGGGCGATAGCGCAGGGTCAGGCGTAGCTCGCTGATGCCGCGGGTCGGTTCGGGCCAGCGCGGCGGCTGCGCGTCCAGGGCCGCCATGGCCTGGTCGTAGGGGAAGCGCGGCACGCCCAGGTCCTGCTGCTGGACCCGGCGGGCGCCGAGCAGCCGTCCCTCCCGGGCGGCCGGCATCAGGTCGAGGCGCGCCTCCAGGCCGGCGTGGCGCAACTGGTTGACCAGCGAGGTGAGAAAGGCCGTCTTGCCCGCCCGCGACAGGCCGGTGACCGCCAGGCGTAGCTGGCGGTCGCGGCCGCGCTCGAGCAGGTCCTGGAGGTCACGGGGCAGGGAGGGGCGCATCGGGCCTCCTGGCGGGCGGTTTTACGTCGTCCTAATGTGCGGGTCGCGGCGGCAGCTGACAAGGGACGCCGTGACGAAACGACGCCGCCCCGCACGGGGCAGGGCAGCGTTAGGCCGGGGACGTGACGTCAGCCGGCGAAGGCCGCGTAGATGGCGATCACCAGGACCACCAGCACGATGCCGGCGGGCACGGCACCCTTCCAGGGTGTCAGGTCGACGGCGCCGCTGTCTTCCTGCACCCAGTCGGTGGTGCGAGGGCGCAACTTGCCGATGAGCAGCATCACGGCGACCAGCAGCGCGAAGACCGCGGCCACGAAGTGGAATTCATGCATGAGGGTCGGCAACTTGTTGAACGGCGGCACGAAGTAGCCGGCGAAGATCAACAGGCAGCCGCCCACCAGGGCGACCTTGGCGGCCAGCGGCGGCACGCGCTTGGTCAGCAGGCCGACGATCACCACGGCGAGGATGGGGATGAAGTAGATGGCATTCATCTTCTGCAGGTAGCCGAACAGGCTGTCCTGACCGGCCAGCAGCGGGGCGATGGTCATCGACACGACGGCCATGATCCAGCCGAACACCTTGCCGGAGTGGACCACCTGCTCCTCGGTGGCGTCCTTCTTGAACACCCCCTTGTAGATGCCGAGGCTGAAGATGGTGGTGGTGCTGTTCAGCGCCGAGTTGAAGGACGACAGGATGGCGCCGACCATCACCGCGGCGAAGAAGCCGGTGAGGTAGGGCGGCAGCACGTCGAACACCAGATGGCCGTAAGCCTCGTCGGCCGCCACGCCCTGATCGGCGTAGAGGTGGTAGGCGATGATGCCCGGCAGCACCAGGTACAGCGGGCCCAGCAGCTTGAAGAAGCCGGTCAGCAGCACGCCCTTCTGACCCTCGGCGAGGCTCTTGGCGGCGAAGGTGCGCTGGATGATCTGCTGGTTGGTGGTCCAGTAGAAGAGATGCAGCAGCAGCACACCGGTGAAGACGGTGGAGAAGGGCACCTGCTGCTCGGCACCGCCGATCGAGTCGAGCTTGTCGGGGTTGCTCTCCTGGAGGATCTCCCAGCCGGCGAACACCCCGCCGTCGGCGCTGACCGCCTGCAGGCCGAAGTAGACGATCACGAAGCCGCCGATCAGCAGGCCGATGCCGTTTAGGGTGTCGGACACGGCGACGGTGCGCAGCCCGCCGAACAGGGCGTAGAACGAACCGATCAGGCCGACACCCCACACGGTCAGCCACAGCAGGGCGGTGTCGGAGCCGATGCCGGTGAGCCCGGGGAGGTCGAGCATGCCCTGCAGGCCCATGGCCCCGGAGTAGAGGATGATCGGCAGCAGGATCACCGCGTAGGCGATCAGGAAGATCACGTTGGTGATCAGCTGGGTGCCGGCATCGAAGCGGATCGACAGCAGCTGGGGCAGGGTGGCGATGCCGCTCTTGAGAAAGCGCGGCAGGAAGAACAGTGCCAGCGCCACCAGGGCGATGACGGCGATCACCTCCCAGGCCATCACGGAGAGGCCGTCGCTGAAGGCCGCCCCGTTGAGGCCCACCATCTGCTCGGTGGACAGGTTGGTCATCAACAGCGAGCCGGCGATCAGCGGGAAGGTCAGGCTGCGGCCGGCCAGGAAGTAGCCGTTGGAGGTCTCGTGGTCGTCGCGGCGCGTGAGTCGCCAGGTGATGAAGGCGACCAGTCCCGTGAAGAACAGGAAGGACGCCAGAGTGAGGGCATGCATGTTGTAAACATCCTTGTGGGGCGTGGATTCAGCCGCGCATCGGAGGTTTTTTGCGGCTATTTTAGTAAACTTACGAGAATGGCGGCCGAGTCTAGTTCCATGACGCGAATCCGCCATCCGTCTTTCGTCTAGTTGTCGGGATGGAGTCGTTCATGTCGATGGCGAGGCTAGCGCGGTGGCAGGGCCCCCGCCGGGATCGGCTGGACCACCCCGAACAGCTGCAGCAGCAAGGGGGTGGCGGCGATCACGAATCCCAGCACCGCCAGGCAGCGGCCGAGCACCTGCCGCTCCGGGCGTCGCGCCAGGGTCAGGCCCCCGATGCAGATCACTAGACCGAGGATATTGAAGACGTAACCGAGCATCTGCAGCATCTCGAAGGTGGTCATGAGGCTCTCTTGTGGTGGCTGGGGGTGGGGACGGCTACCCTCTGATGGTACCAGCTTCGTCCCGGTGCATGAGGAGGATCCCATGGAGGAGCGTCGTCCCGAGACGGTGATCGACTTCTGGTTCGGGGAGCTCAAGCCCGCCCAGTGGTTTCGCAAGGACGCGGGTCTGGACGCCGAGATCGCGCGGCGCTTCGATCCGCTGCTGACGGCGGCCGGCCGCGGCGAGCTGTGGCAGTGGCGGGCCTCGGCTCGCGGACGCCTGGCCGAGGTGATCGTGCTCGACCAGTTCCCGCGCCACATCCATCGCGGCTCGCCCCTGGCCTTTGGCTGGGATCCGCTGGCCCTGGTGCTGGCCCAGGAGGCCGTCGCCCATCAGGCGGACCGTCTGCTCGACGTGGCCTGGCGCGCCTTCCTCTTCATGCCCTACATGCACAGCGAGTCGCTCGTCATCCATGAGGAGGCGCTACGCCTGTTCGCCCAGCCGGGGCTCGAGGAGAACCTGCGCCACGAGCAGCGCCATCGCGACGTGCTCAAGCGCTTCGGCCGCTACCCCCATCGCAACGCCCAACTCGGACGCGACTCGACGCCCGCGGAGCGCGCCTTCCTCGACCGGCCCGGGTCGAGGTTCTAGCAGCTGTCGCACACCTCGGTTCGCGGCGCCGGCACGTCGGGCTTTTCTCTCGCGCGCCACCGAGGCACCATCGAGTCCTCGTGACCGCTCGGGTCATCCCGGGAAAAAAGGAGGGTGTTTCATGGGTATCATCGCCTGGTTGATCATCGGTGGCCTGGCCGGCTGGATCGCCGGCCATATCATGCGGGGTGGCGGCTTCGGCCTGCTCGGCAATATCGGCGTCGGCGTGGTCGGCGCGGTGGTCGGCGGGGGACTGTTCAACCTGCTGGGCCTGCACGCCGGGGGCTTCGTCGGCTCGCTGGTCACCGCCATCGTCGGCGCCGTGGTGCTGCTGTGGGTCATTGCCAAGGTCAAGAAGGCCTGACGCGCCTGCCGCCCGGCCGGGTCTGCTCGAGGGACCCGCCTGGCGGGGTGATCAACATGGCCCTGCTCGGCGGGGCCATCGCAAGGGACCCGCATGTACGTACTGAAACGCCTCGGCGCC
>JAWWBV010000008.1:0-21605 GCA_033720795.1 Halomonas sp.
CAACCTGGTCGCCAGCCTGCACGCCGCCGCGCACGACCTGCCAGTCACCGTAGCCCGCGCCGATCTCGACCTCGAGCTCCTGCACGCCATGCGGCGCCGCAGCGCCTCCTGCGGCCGCGCCGCCGTCGCCGGCATCTGCCGCGGAGCCCGCACCTCCGGGCGCGGCGGCGTCGCCGACGGGCGCCTGCAGCGGCACGACGCGGAAGACGAACGTGCGCCCGGCGCGAAGCACCAGGGCATCCTTGGGCACGAGCACGGCGGGAACCGGGCTGCCGACCTGGGCGAGAACGCGCGCCGTCATTCCGGCGCGAATCCGTCCGTTCGGATTGGGCACCGCGACGACGACCGGAAAGGTGCGCGCCTGCGGAATGGCGCGCGGGATGATCGCCTTGATGATGCCGGTGAACTCTTCGCCGAGCGCATCGAACTGCACCGTGACGGGGAGGCCCTCCCGACGCCGCTGGTCGACGGCGTTGACGTAGCGCTCCGGCGCAGCCACCGTCACCTCGACCTGCGACAGGTCGACGAGCGTCACGATGTCGCCGCCGGCAGCAGGGCCATGACCCGTGGCGTCCGGGCCCCGAACCAATGATGCAGCAGCGGGGCCAGGCCCGCCATCACGAAGCCACCCAGCACGGCAAGTTGCATCGGCCACCCTCCCTGTGACGATGGAGCCCGCGACATCGGCGTGCCCCCTCGAGATGAGGTGCATCCACTCTAGAGAGACAAAGTGTTGAAAGGCAAGGAGGCAGCGAGGGAATTCGCTTTGCGTTAAAGTGGCAGGGAGCCAAACCATGGGGGGCCTTGACCCAGGGACGGGGGTGCGATCGAGTGTCGCTTGCCTCATCCTGTTCCCCGGGCGCGTGAACCAGACGCCCTCCCCGTTTCCGAACCCGCGCAGGATGACCGAACGATGACACTGCTGTGGATAGCCCTGCTGCCCCTGCTGGGGGTTCTGGTGCCCGCGTTCAGCGCGCAACGTGGGCGACGCTTCTGCTCCCTGGCCACCGCGCTGCTGCCCGCGCTGGCGTTGCTGATGACCCTCGGCCAGCTGCCGACCCTGGCGGCCGGCGAGACGCTGCGGGTCGCCGTCGACTGGGTGCCCACCCTCGGCCTGGAGCTGGCCTTCCGGCTGGACGGCCTGTCGGTGCTCTTCAACCTGCTGATCATGGGCATCGGGCTGCTGATCCTGCTCTATGCGCACTATTACCTGTCGCCCGAAGAGCCCTTTGGTCGCTTCTACGCCTACCTGATCCTGTTCATGGCCTCCATGGTCGGCATCGTCATGGCCGACAACCTGCTGCTGCTGTGGCTCTACTGGGAGCTGACCAGCCTCTCCTCCTTCCTGCTGATCGGTTTCTGGTCGCACCGAAGCGACGCCCGCAAGGGGGCGCGCATGGCGCTGACCGTGACCGGTGCCGGGGGCCTGGCGCTGCTCGCCGGCCTGCTGCTGCTGGGCGACATGGTCGGCAGCTACGACATGCAGGTGGTGCTCGACAGCGGCAGTGCCATCCTCGCCGATCCGCGCTACCCCTGGATGCTGGGGCTGGTGCTGCTCGGCGCCTTCACCAAGTCGGCGCAGTTCCCCTTCCAGTTCTGGCTGCCCCACGCCATGGCGGCGCCCACGCCGGTCTCGGCCTACCTGCACTCGGCAACCATGGTCAAGGCGGGCATCTTCCTGATGGCCCGCCTGCACCCGGCCATCGCCGGCAGCGAGCTGTGGACGGTGATCGTCTCGCTGATCGGCATGGCGACGCTGCTCTACGGCGCCTGGTTCGCGCTGATGAAGACCGACCTCAAGGGCATCCTGGCCTTCTCGACGGTGAGCCATCTCGGCCTGATCACCGTGCTGCTGGGCATCGGCAGCCCCATGGCGGTGCTCGCCGCGCTCTTCCATATCCTCAACCACGCCGCCTTCAAGGCGGCACTGTTCATGTGCGCCGGGATCATCGACCACGAGACCGGCACCCGCGAGCTCAAGCGCCTGGGCGGGCTCAGGCGCGCCATGCCGGTCACCGCCCTGCTGACCACCCTGGCCGGCGCCGCCATGGCCGGGGTGCCGCTGTTCAACGGCTTCCTCTCCAAGGAGATGTTCTTCACCGAGACCCTGGCAAGCCCGGTGCTCGGCGGGCTGAGCTGGCTGCTGCCGGTGCTCGCCACCCTGGGCGGCATCCTCTCGGTGGCCTACTCGCTGCGCCTGGTGCACGCGGTGTTCTACAAGCCGGCCCGCGAGGCGCCGCCCAAGTCGCCCCACGAGCCGCCCTGGCTGATGCGCGCCCCGGTGGCGCTGCTGGTGGTGATCTGCGTGCTGGTGGGCCTCGCCCCGGTGCTGGCCGAGGGCCTGCTGGCCCTGGCGCTCACGCCGGTGCTCGGCGAGGCGATGGAGTTCCACCTGGCGATCTGGCACGGCGTCAACCTGCCGCTCGCCATGAGCGGGGTGGCGCTGGTCGCCGGCGTGGCGATGTACGCCCGCCATGCCGACCTGCAGCGCTTCCTGAAGGGCTTTCGCCCGGTGGACGCGCGCCTGGTGTTCGAGGGCGCCATGCAGCGGCTCTGCAACCGGGCCGAGACGACGCTGCGGTGCATCGACAACGGCTCCCAGCAGCGCTACGTGGGGCTGCTGCTGCTGGCCTCGGTGGTAGTGGCGGGGCTCGGCCTCTCCGGCATGCCGCTGCTCACCGGCGACCAGGGCAACCAGCCCGTCGACGGCGTGCTGCTGGTGGGCGCCGGCCTGCTGATCTTCGGCGGCATCGGCACCGCCGCCACCCACCGCTACCGCCTGATCTCGCTGCTGATGCTCTCGGTGGTGGGGCTCATCGTGTCGCTGACCTTCGCCCGCTTCTCGGCGCCCGACCTGGCGCTGACCCAGCTGTCGGTGGAGGTGGTGACCATGATCCTGCTGATGCTGGCGCTCTACTTCCTGCCCCAGCGCACCTCCCGCGAGACTTCGGCGACCCGCAACGTGCGCGACATCGTGCTGGCCGGCGCCCTGGGCATGGCGGTGGCGAGCCTCAACTACGCGGTGCTGACCCGCGACACCACCAGCCTCTCGAGCTTCTTCCTGGAGAACAGCGTGTCCGGCGGCGGCGGCCACAACGTGGTCAACGTGATCCTCGTCGACTTCCGCGGCTTCGATACCCTGGGCGAGATCACCGTGCTGGCCCTGGCGGGGCTGGCCATCTTCAAGCTGCTGCGGCGCCTGCGCCTGTTCATGCCCCACAGCGACACCGAGGGCCGGCTGTGGTCGCCGGACCGCTACCCGGCGATCCTCACCTCCATCTCCCTGGCCCTGCTGCCGCTGGCGCTGCTGGTCTCGGCGTTCATCTTCCTGCGCGGCCACAACCTGCCCGGCGGCGGCTTCATCGCGGGGCTGGTCACCGCGGTGGCGATGATCCTGCTCTACATGGCGCGCGGCGTGGAGTGGGCCCAGGAGCGGCTACAGTTCGAGTACCAGCCGGTGGCCATCGCCGGCGTCGGCATCGCGACCCTGACGGGGCTCGGCAGCTGGCTGTTCGGCGAGCCGTTCCTGACCTCGGCCTTCGGCCACTTCCACCTGCCGCTGATCGGCGACTTCGAGCTGGCCACCGCCCTGCTCTTCGATCTGGGGGTCTACCTGGCGGTGGTCGGGGCCACCCTGATGATCCTCGCCAACCTGGGCAAGGTCACCACGCCCCACAGCCCGGCCAAGGGGGCCCCGGCGACCGACGAGAACCTGTCCCGTTCCAGCAAGGAGAAACACTGATGGAAAGCCTCTACGCCATCACCACCGGCGTGCTGACCGCCTGCGGGCTCTACCTGACGCTGCGCGGGCGGACCTTCCCGGTCGTCGTCGGGCTGACCCTGCTCTCCTATGCGGTCAACCTCTTCCTGTTCTCCATGGGCGGGCTGACGACCGGCGCCGCGGCGATCATCGACGGCCAGTCCCGGTTCGCCGACCCGCTGCCCCAGGCGCTGGTGCTGACTGCCATCGTGATCGGCTTCGCCATGACCGCCTTCGTGGTCATCCTGGCCATGCGCGCCCGCAGCGAGCTGGGCAATGACCACGTCGACGGTCGCAAGCGAGAGGAGCCTCACCGGTGATGCAGCACCTGATCGTTCTCCCCATCGTCCTGCCGCTGGTGGTGGGACTGATCCTGCTGCGCAGCCGACACGGCGCCATGCGCACCCACCGCCGGGTGGGCGTCGCCGCCACCGCCCTGCTGGTGGCGGTGGCGACGCTGATGCTGGCCGGGGCCGCCGGCGGCGAGGTCACCTACTACGCGCTGGGCGGCTGGCAGCCGCCCTTCGGCATCGTGCTGGTGCTCGACCGCCTCTCGGCGCTGATGATCATGGTCACCGCGGTGCTGGCGCTGGGCTGCGTGATCTTCGCCTGCGCCGGCGACGACGAGCGCGGCAGCAACTTCCACGGCCTCTTCCAGCTGCAGCTGATGGGCATCAACGGCGCCTTCCTGACCGGCGACCTGTTCAACCTCTTCGTGTTCTTCGAGGTGCTGCTGCTGGCCTCCTACGCACTGCTGATCCACGGCGGCGGCAAGTCGCGGATCCAGTCGGCGGTGCACTACGTGGTGCTCAACCTGGTCGGCTCGTCGCTGTTCCTGATCAGCGTCGGCGTGCTCTACGGCGCCACCGGCACCCTCAACATGGCCGACATGGCCGTGCGCCTTTCGGAGCTGCCGGCCGAACGCGCGGGCCTGGTCACCGCCGGCGGCCTGATGCTGCTGGTGGTGTTCGGCCTCAAGGCCGCCATCCTGCCGCTCTACTTCTGGCTACCCCGGGCCTACGCCGCCGCCCCGGCCCCGGTCGCCGCGCTCTTCGCGATCATGACCAAGGTCGGCATCTACGCCATCCTGCGGGTCTACACGCTGATCTTCGGCGAGCAGGCCGGCATGCTGGAGGCCCTCGAGCGCCCCTGGGTGTGGTGGCTGTCGCTGGCGACCATGGTGGTGGCCGGCATCGGCGTGCTGGCCGCCCGGGACCTGCGCCTGATGGTGGCCTATCTGGTGGTCATCTCGGTGGGCACGTTGCTGGCCGGCATCGGCATGGGCTCGCCGCAAGCGGTCTCCGCCCTGCTCTACTACCTGGTGCACAGCACCCTGGTCACCGGCGCGCTCTTCCTGCTGGCCGAGATGATCGGCCTGCAGCGGGGCAAGGCGGGCACGCGACTGGTCAAGGGGCGCCCGATGCGCGACGGCCGCCGGCTGGCCGGGCTGTTCTTCGTCGGGGCGATCGCCGTGGCCGGCCTGCCGCCGCTGTCGGGCGCCATCGGCAAGGCGCTGCTGCTCGACGCCGCCGCGCCCTGGCAGCAGCCGTGGCTATGGCCGATCCTGCTCGGCACGGGCCTCGCCGCCCTCGTCGCCCTCTCCCGCGCCGGCTCGACGCTGTTCTGGCGCAGCCATGACGGCGAGGCCAGCGGCGAGGCGCTGTCACGCTCGCGCTGGCTGGGCGCCGGCGGGCTGCTCGCCGCCTCGCCGCTGCTGGTCGCCCTGGCGGGCCCGGTCAGCGACTACACCCGTGCCACCGCCGACCAGCTGGCCGACCCGGATGTGCTGGTGCGTGCCGTCCTGTCTGATGCCGGAGAGTCCCCATGATCACGCCTCGTCGCTGGCTTCCCCTCCCGCTGCTGTCGATCCTGCTGCTGGTCGTCTGGTTGCTGATGGCCCGCAGCATCGCCCCGGGACAGATCCTGCTGGGTGGGGTGCTGGCCCTGCTCATCCCGCTGGCCACCTACCGCTTCTGGGACGCCCAGCCCCATGTGGCCCGGCCCGGGCTGCTGCTGCGCTTCGTGCTCCGCGTGCTGGGCGATATCCTGGTCGCCAACATCCAGGTGGCCTGGCTGATCATCAATCCTCGCCAGCGCATGCGCCCGGCCTTCGTCGTCTATCCGCTGATGCTGGAAGAGCGCTTCACCATCACCCTGCTGGCCAACACCATCAGCCTCACCCCGGGCACGGTATCGGCCAACCTGCGCATGGACGGCAAGTCGCTGCTGATCCATACCCTTGACATGGAGGACGAGGACGCGCTGATCGAGACGATACGCGAGCGCTACGAGCGGCCGTTGAAGGAGATCTACGAATGCTAGACATCGCCCTGAAGATCAGCATCACGCTGATCCTGATGGCCATCCTGCTGAACGCCTATCGGCTGACGGTCGGGCCCTCCATGCCCGACCGCATCCTGGCGCTGGACACCATGTACGTGAACTCCATCGCGCTGATCGTGCTGATGGGTCTGTGGCTGAACACCAAGACCTATTTCGAGGCGGCCCTGCTGATCGCCATGCTCGGCTTCATCAGCACGGTGGCGGTCTGCAAGTACATCCTGCGCGGCGACATCATCGAATAGCCCAGCAACGTCGGAGCCACCATGAACCTCTTCGTCATTCTCGAGGGCGTCATCGCCTTCTTCCTGATCGCCGGGGGCATCTTCGCCTTCATCGGCTCGCTGGGCATGGCCCACCTGCGCGACTTCTACATGCGCCTGCATGGTCCGACCAAGGCGACCACCCTGGGGATCGGCTGCATCCTGATCAGCTCGATGCTCTACTTCTCGACCATCCAGAGCGAGCCGGTCATCCAGGAGATGCTGATCACCCTGTTCCTGTTCATCACCGCGCCGGTGAGCGCTCACCTGCTGGCCAAGACGGGCCTTCACCTCACGCTCAAGCACGTGCCCAAGACCCGCGGCAAGCCCGTGGAGCTCTATCGCGAGGAGGTCGGCGAAAAGCCCGTCCCGCACCCGGAGCGGTGACCACGCCCCCGCCTCCGCGCTAGACCCAGCCGCCGAGCTCGTTGTCGATCACCGAGAGCAGCGCGGCGATGTGGTCGTCGCGGTCGTTCAGGCAGGGAACGTAGGTGAAGGTCTCGCCGCCGGCCGCGAGGAAGGCGTCGCGGATCTCCTCCTCGATCTCCTCGAGGGTCTCCACGCAGTCGGCCGAGAAGGCCGGCGAGACCACCGCGATGTGCTTCCTGCCCTGGCGCGCCAGCTCGGCGACGTGCTCCACGGTGGCCGGCCCCACCCACTCCTCGGGACCGAACTGCGACTGGAAGGCCGTCTGGATGGCCGCCTCGTCCCAGCCCAGGCGCTCGCGCAGCAGGCGCGTGGTCTTCTGGCACTGGCAGTGGTAGGGGTCGCCCTCCAGCAGGTAGCGCTTGGGCACGCCGTGGTAGGAGGCCACCAGCACCTCCGGGGGCGTCTCGGCGGCCTCATAGGCCTCGCGCACCGAGTTGGCCAGGGCGTCGAGGTAGGCGGGATGCTCGAAGTAGGCCGGCACGGTGCGCAGCGACGGCTGCCACTTGAGCTTCATCAGGGTACGGAAGGCCTGGTCGTTGGCGGTGGCGGTGGTCGGCGAGGCGTACTGGGGATAGAGCGGGAAGAACAGGATCCGCTCACAGCCCTCGGCCTGCAGGCGGCGCAGCACGCTGTCGGTGGAGGGATTGCCGTAGCGCATGCAGAAGTCCACCACCACCCGGTCGCCGTGGCGCTCGGCCAGCCCCTCGGCCACCTTGCGGGTCTGCTCCCGGGTGATGGTCAGCAGCGGGCTCTCGTCCTTGTCGGTATTCCAGATGCCGCGGTAGGCCTCGCCGGACTTGAAGGGCCGGCGCGAGAGGATGATCAGCTGCAACAGCGGCTGCCACTTCCAGCCCGGATAGTCGACCACCCGCTTGTCCGAGAGGAACTCGTTCAGGTAGCGGCGCATCGACCAGTAGTCGGTGGCATCCGGGGTGCCCAGGTTGGCCAGCACCACGCCCACCTTGCCCCGGGGCACGGCGGGATGGTCGGCGGGCGCGTGGGGCGGGCGATCCGCTCGGGGCTGGGCGTGGTCGGCGGCGGCAAGCGGCGTCTCGGAGGCGGCCATGGGGGTCATCCTTGTGATAGCTCGGGTGAACGGGGGTCGCGAGAGGCTAAAGCCTACCACCGACGGGCGCCATCGCGGAATCGAGTTATACTATGACGACCATTTGTACAACTTCTGGTCAATTCATGCCCACACCGCTGATCCTGGTCCTCGGCGACCAGCTGAGCCACGACCTCGCCACCCTGCGCGACCCGCCGGACGGGGCGATCATCGCCCTGTGCGAAGTGGGCGCCGAGGCGCGCTACGTGCCCCACCACCCCCAGAAGATCGCGCTGATCTTCTCGGCCATGCGCCACTTCGCCGAGGCGCTTCGCGAGCGAGGCCTTCGCGTGCACTACAGCGCCCTGGACGACGACGACAACACCCAGGACCTGATCTGCGAGGCGGAGCGCCTCGCCGCCCACTACGGCTGCGACGAGATCCGCGCCGTGCGCCCCGGCGAGTGGCGGCTGTGGCAGGCGATGGGCGAGCGCGCCGTGGCCGAGCGGCCCTGGCGGCTCGTCGAGGACGACCGCTTCTTCAGCACCCCCGAGGCGTTCGACGCCTGGGCCCGGGGCCGCAAGGCCCCGCGCCAGGAGCACTTCTATCGCCTGCTGCGTCGCCGCACCGGGCTCTTGATGGAGGGCGATGCGCCCGCCGGCGGAAAGTGGAACTTCGATCACGACAACCGCGAACCCCTGCCCGACTCGCTGCGTCCGCCCGCGCCCCCCGAGCACCGCCGTGACGCCACCACCGAGGCGGTGCTCGCCCTGGTGGCCGAGCACTTCGGCGATCACTTCGGCACCCTCGAGGGCTTCCACTGGCCGGTCACCCGCGACCAGGCGCTGGAGGAGCTCGCCCACTTCCTCGAGCACCGGCTGGCGGCGTTCGGCCGCCTCCAGGACGCCATCAGCGACGCCGAGCCCTTCCTCTACCACTCGCGGCTCTCGGCGGCGCTCAACCTCGGGCTGCTCTCCCCCCGGGAGGTGTGCGAGGCGGTCGAGCGCGAGTACCACGAGGGGCGCGCGCCGCTGAATGCCGTGGAGGGCTTCATCCGCCAGGTGCTGGGCTGGCGGGAGTACGTGCGCGGGCTCTACTGGACGCGCATGCCCGACTACAAGCGCGGCAACGCCCTGGGCGCCAGCCGCGGCCTGCCGAGCTTCTTCTGGGACGGCAGGACCGAGCTTCGCTGCCTGCGCCGCGCCATCGAGATGACCCACGACCACGCCTACGCCCACCATATCCAGCGGCTGATGGTCACCGGCAACTTCGCGCTGCTCTGCGACGTGGCGCCCGAGGCGCTCTGCGACTGGTACCTCGCCGTCTACGCCGACGCCTGCGAGTGGGTCGAGCTGCCCAACACCCTGGGGATGGTGCTGCACGCCGACGGCGGGCTGATGGGCTCGAAGCCCTACTGCGCCTCGGGCAAGTACATCGATCGCATGTCGGATCACTGCCAGCACTGCCGCTTCGACCCGAAGCGGGTCACGGGTCCCGACGCCTGCCCCTTCAACAGCCTCTACTGGGACTTCCTCGAGCGCCACGCCGACGCCCTCGCCGCCAACCCGCGCATGAAGCTGATCTACGGCAGCCTGTCGCGCATGAGCGATGACAAGCGCGCCGCCATGCGCGACCAGGCCAGGGCCTTCCTCGAGGGGCTGGATGCCGCGCCCGCCTATTCACAGGCCCATGGCCAGGGACCCCACCGGGCGGGCTATGGCGACGCCGGGGAGACGACGCCATGAGCCGACGCGCCCCCCTCTCTGCCCGCGCCCCGGTGACCCTCTTCCACGACGGCCACTGTCCGCTGTGCCAGCGGGAGGTCGCCTGGCTGTCGCGCCATCCGCGCCGCGCGCGGGTCAGGCTGGTGGACATCCAGGCGCCGGAGTTCGACGCCGCGGCGCTCGGCAGCAGCTTCACGGCGATGATGGGCCGGCTGCACGTGCGCGACGCGGCGGGGGGCTGGTACGTGGGCATGGACGCCAGCCGCGCGCTCTACGCGGTGCTGGGCTATCGTCGGCTGGTCTGGCTGAGCACCCTGCCGGGGATCGGCGGGGTGATGGATGCGGGGTACCGCTGGTTTGCCCGCCGTCGCGTTCGCCTGGGGCGCTGGCTGGAACGGCGGAATAAGGGCTAGCGGGGCAAGGCGCCCGCTCGCCCGCGCCGGGTCAGAAGACCAGCGGCATGCGCGAGGTCAGCGGGTCCTGGTAGTGGGTCTCGCGGCCGATGACCTCGTCGTGGGGCACCTGCTGCACCAGGTAGGCGCGGTGGATGCCGGCCCGCTTGAGCTCGAGGTAGACGTCGTCCAGCGAGCGAAACAGGATCGGCTTGCCGGCGCGGGTCAGCATGTGGCGGCCGCCCTCCACGTCCTCGAGCTCGACCTGGTAGAAACGGCTGCCGGCGTGGCCAATCACGCGCATCTCGAAATTGTCGTGGTGGGCCACGAAGTCCTTCAATGCCTGGAAATCCATGGGGCCATCCTCCTGATGTCCGGTCGGTGATGTCGGAGTGCACGCTGGGGACAGCCTGGGCCGCCCCGATGACGATCGCGTGTCGCCGACGTTACCTTCCAATGACCCCGGTCCCGGCGCGAGGTTCCAGGTCTACTGATATTCGGAGGGGTCGATGGCCTTGCCCAGGGAGTTGCGGTCGACCCACTTGCCGGCCTTGGTCTCCTTGTAGCGGAACACCACCTTGTCGCCGACCTTCACCGGGAGCTCCGAGTCCTCGGTCTGGTAGCTGTAGGCCTCGCCGTCCACCTGCAGGTGGTAGCGATAGAGGTCGGGCATCCCCAGCCACTCCTTGAAGGGGCCTTCACGCTCCATCGACTGGAGCTCGCCGCGCCCCTCGAGTTTCGGGGTCCGCTGGCGATTGCCGCGTCGAAATCCGCCTGCCATGGTGTCTCCTGCCTGTGGGATTGAAGGGAACGGCATTATACGGGGCCGCCGACGGGACTCAAGGGGCCCGTCACTCGCCGAAGGCCTCGCGATAGCTGTCCGGTGCCAGGTCCTCGAAGCGCGTGTACTTGCCGATGAAGGCCATGTGCACCGTGCCGATGGGGCCGTTACGCTGCTTGCCGATGATCACCTCGGCCAGCCCCTGGTTGTCGGGATTGTCCGGATTGTAGACCTCGTCGCGATAGACGAAGCCGATGATGTCGGCGTCCTGCTCGATGGCGCCGGACTCGCGCAGGTCCGACATCACCGGGCGCTTGTTGGGACGCTGCTCGAGGGAGCGGTTGAGCTGGGAGAGCGCCACCACCGGGCAGCCGAACTCCTTGGCCAGCCCCTTGAGGGAGCGCGAGATCTCCGAGATCTCGCCGGTGCGGTTCTCCGAGAAGCCCGGGATCTGCATCAGCTGCAGATAGTCGATCATGATCAGCCCCAGGTTGCCCTGTTCGCGGACCACGCGGCGGATGCGCGAGCGCATCTCGTTGGGCGAGAGCGCCGCGGTATCGTCGATGAACAGCTGCTTGTCCTTGAGCAGGTTGACCGCCGAGGTGAGGCGCGGCCAGTCCTCGTCCTCCAGCTGGCCGGTGCGCACCCGGGTCTGGTCGATGCGCCCCAGCGACGAGAGCATGCGCAGCATCAGCGATTCCGCGGGCATCTCCATGGAGAACACCATCACCGGCTTGTCGCTGGAGATCACCGCGTGCTCGACCAGGTTCATGGCGAAGGTGGTCTTGCCCATGGAGGGACGCCCGGCAATGATCACCAGGTCCGAGGGCTGCAGGCCCGAGGTCATCTCGTCGAGGTCGCGAAAGCCGGTCGAGAGGCCGGTCATCTCGCCCTGCATGTTGAACAGCTCGTCGATGCGGTCGACCGCCTTGGTCAGCAGCTCGCTCATGCCGATGGGGCCGCCCGACTTGGGCCGCTCCTCGCTGATCTGGAAGACCAGCCGCTCGGCCTCGTCGACCAGCTCGTCGGCGGGGCGTCCCTGGGGGCTGAAGGCGCCGTCGGCGATCTGGCTGGCCGCGCGGATCAGCTTGCGCAGGGTGGCGCGCTCGCGGACGATGTCGGCGTAGGCGCGGATGTTGCTGGCCGAAGGCGTATTGCGCGCCAGCTCGGCGAGGTAGGCGAGCCCCCCCACGGTATCCAGCTGGTCGCGCCCCTCCAGGGCCTCGGAGAGGGTCACCACGTCCAGCGGGCGTCCCGACTCGGCCAGGCCCGCCATGACGTTGAAGACCAGCCGATGCTCGTAGCGATGGAAGTCGTCCGCCACCAGGCGGTCGGCCACGTTGTCCCACGCCTGGTTGTCGAGCATCAGCCCGCCGAGCACCGACTGCTCGGCCTCCACGGAGTGGGGCGGCACCTTGAGGGCGGCGGTTTCCTGGTCGATGGCGACGGGTTCGTTCATGGTGCGCGGACCTTCAGGAGGGAGAGGGGCAGGCTCATTCTACCCGATGGCAGGCGAGGCGAGAAAAGGGACAAAAAAGGGGCGAGGATTCCTCCTCGCCCCCTCTTGACGCGGCACGCCCCGAGGCGCGTGCCGTCGGCAGCGGCCTTACTCGGCGACCACCACCACGCGCACGGTGGCGTCGACTTCGGCATGCAGGTGCAGGTCGATGTCGTACTCGCCGGTCTGGCGGATCGGACCCTGCGGCATGCGCACTTCGCTCTTGGCGACCTCGATCCCGGCGCTGGAGATGGCCTCGGCCAGGTCACGCGGACCGATGGAACCGAACAGCTTGCCCTCGTCGCCGGCCTTGGAGACCAGGGAGAGTTCGATGTCGTTGAGCTGTTCGGCACGCGCCTCGGCCTCGGCCTTGCGCTCGGCGGCCTGGGCCTCGAGCTCGGCACGCTGCGCCTGGAAGGCCTCGATGTTGTCCTTGGTGGCCGGCACGGCCAGGCCGTAGGGCACCAGGTAGTTGCGGCCGTAACCGGGCTTGACGGTGACCTGGTCACCCAGACCGCCCAGCTTGCCAATCTTGTCGAGCAGAATGACGTCCATTCTCGTAAACCTCTTGTCAGTGGCTGCGGGCCAGTCGTCCACGGAAGTCCGCGAACGTGTCGATGAAGGCCAGGAGCAGCACAATGAGAATCATGGGCCAGGTGGTGATCAGCAGCACATAGAAGGCGACCAGCCACAGCCCGTTCATTCCCTTATATCCGATAACACCATGCACCAGCGCGATGCCGGCCACCAGCAGCGGCACCCAGGCCAGCATGCCCAGGGCCGGGAGCCCCAGCACGGCGCCGAGCACCCCGAGCAGCACCAGCAGGGCGAGCTCCCGGGGCAGCAGGCGCAGCGCATGGAACTCCTCGCGGAACCCGCCCGGGTTGTAGAGCCCGGCCTGCCAACCACGCGCCAGGGCCAGACAGGCCACGGCGGCGAGCAGCACGATCAGCGCGGTCACGCCGCTGATCATCAGGCCGGCCAGCTGCACGGTGTCCATGCCCTGGGCCGAGAGCTCGCTGAGCATCGCCGCGATGTCCGGCGAGCCCTGGCGCAGCTGCTCCAGCACGAAGGCGGCCCCGCCCGGTGGCAGGAAGATGCCCAGCTGGATCATGCCCGCCCCGGCCAGGGTGCCGGCGATGATCGCCTCGCTCCAGCTCAGCCGGGCGCGCAGCACCACCGCCATCAGCGTCACCAACAGCACGCTGGCGAGCGGGATGACGTCTCCCTGGGTCCACCACAGGCCGGCGGGGATCGCCGCGGCGATCACCACCGGCAGCGAGGCGGCCATGCCCTGGCGCAGCGTGACCAGGGCCACCACGGCGGCTCCCAGCCAGAACAGCCAGGGGATGGCGGTGCCCGCGGCGGCCCCCAGGGCCGCGTAGGGCGTGCCGCGCATCATCCAGCGGGCGACGGGCAACATCACGCGCAGTGCTTACTGGTGGCTGTCGGTGTAGGGCAGCAGCGCCAGGTAGCGTGCCCGCTTGATGGCGGTGGACAGCTGGCGCTGATAACGGGCCTTGGTCCCGGTGATACGGCTGGGAACGATCTTGCCGGTCTCGGTGATGTAGGCCTTCAGCGTGTCCAGATCCTTGTAGTCGATCTGCTTCACGCCTTCAGCGGTAAAGCGGCAGAACTTACGGCGACGGAAAAAGCGTGCCATGGGAAGACTCCTTCAGAGGTGCGATGGGTGTGCTCAGGCGGATTCGGTGCTGCGCGGCTTCTCGTCGCGACGAACACGCTTCTCTTCCACCGGCTTCATCATCGGTGAGGCCTCGGTGACGGCTTCCTTGGCGCGAACCACCAGGCTGCGGATGATGGCATCGTTGAAGCGGAAGATGTTCTCGATCTCGTCGAGGGTCTCGCCGCTGCACTCGACGTTCATCAGCACGTAGTGAGCCTTGTGGATCTTGTTGATCGGGTAGGCCATGTGGCGACGGCCCCAATCTTCGAGGCGATGCACGGTGCCGCCGTTCTCGGTGACGAGGCCGGTGTAGCGCTCGACCATGGCCGGGACCTGCTCGCTCTGGTCCGGGTGGACCATGAAGACGATCTCGTAGTGACGCATGGGATCTCCTTGCGGTTTGGCAGCTTCCACAGTGACGACCTCGGGTCGCTCAGGGGAAGCAAGGAGTGATTGTCATAAAGACAGGAATGCCCGCTCGCAGGACGAGCGGGCGCAGGTATTCTAGTGATATGTGCCGCGCCTGGCAAGGCGCGGGCGATTCAGACGCGCTTGTCTGCGCCCTGGCGCTGGCGCACCGCCTCGAAGAGGCAGATTCCGGTGGCCACCGAGACGTTGAGGCTGGAGACGCTGCCGGCCATGGGCAGCTTGACCAGGGTGTCGCAGGCCTCGCGGGTCAGCCGCCGCATGCCCTTGCCCTCGGCGCCCATCACCAGGGCCGCGGGGCCGGTGAAGTCGGCCTCATAGAGGCTCGCCTCGGCCTCGCCGGCGGTGCCGGTGACCCAGACCCCGAGCGACTTCATCTTGGCCAGCGTCCGTGCCAGGTTGGTGACCTGGTAGACCGGCATGCTCTCGGCGGCCCCGCAGGCGACCTTGCGCACCGCGGCATTGAGCGGCGCCGCCTTGTCCTTGGGGACGATGACCCCGTGGACCCCGGCGGCGTCGGCGCTGCGCAGGCAGGCGCCGAAGTTGTGCACGTCGGTGACGCCGTCGAGCACCAGCAACAGCGGCGGCGCCGGATGGGGCCAGCCCTCGAGCCTGAGCCACAGCGACGCCTCGCCCTCGAAGGCGAGCGGCGCGGCGAAGGCGATGATGCCCTGATGGGAGGCACCCTGGGCGAGCCGGTCGAGCTCGTCACGGGGCCGCGACTGCAGTCTCGCGCCCCCCTGGCGCGCGGCCTCGACCAGCTCGGCGAGGCGGGCGCCGGCGCTGCCCTCCTGCACCCAGACCTCGCGGGGCGTCTCGCCGCGGTCGAGCAGCGCCCGCACCGCATGCACGCCGAACACGGCCTCGAGCCCGCCGGGGGTCGAGGGTGCGCGACGCGGCGCCCCGCGCCCCGCGCGCGGCTTCCTCTGCCCTGCCGCCATCAGCCGCGGCCCTTCGAGCGCCGCGACCCGCGACGCCGCCGGCCGCCCCTGCCCGACTTATCCTCACCGGCCTTGTCCGAGCCGCCGCTGCCACGAGGCTTGCGCGGCTGACGCTTGGGCCGCGGCTTCTCGTCGGCCAGCTCGAAGTCGATCTTGCGATCGTCCAGGTCGACGCGGGCCACCTGCACGGAGACGCCATCGCCGAGGCGATAGCTGATGCCGCTGCGCTCGCCCTTGAGGCGATGCTTCTCGGGTTCGTAGTGGTAGTAGTCGGAGGGCAGCGAGGTGACGTGCACCAGGCCCTCGACGTACACCTCATCGAGGCGCACGAAGATGCCGAACTGGGTCACCGAGGCGATGCTGCCGTCGTAGACCTCGCCGAGCTTGTCGGACATGAACTCGCACTTGAGCCAGTCCTCGACGTCGCGGGTGGCGTCGTCGGCACGGCGCTCGGTCATCGAGCAGTGCTCGCCGAGCTCGAGCATCTGCTCGAAGGTATAGGGCGACCACTTGCTCGGCGGCTCGACCGCGGCGCCCTCGGCGCGCAGCACGGTGTTGGTCTGGCGCGGCCCGCGGATCACCGAGCGGATGGCGCGGTGGACCAGCAGGTCCGGGTAGCGACGGATCGGCGAGGTGAAGTGCGCATAGGCCGGATAGGCCAGGCCGAAGTGGCCGTCGTTCTGCGGCGAGTAGACCGCCCGGCTCATCGAGCGCAGCATCACCGTCTGGATCACGTCGGCGTCGTCGCGGCCCTTGATCGCCTCGGCCAGGTCGCGATAGTCCTGGGGGCTCGGGTCGTCGCCGCCCGGCAGCGACAGGCCCAGCTCGTTAAGGAACAGGCGCAGCTTGTCGAGCCGCTCCGGCGAGGGCTTCTCGTGGATGCGATAGAGCGCCGGCAGGTCGTGCTTGTCGAGGAAGCGCGCCGTGGCGACGTTGGCCGCCAGCATGCATTCCTCGATGATCTTGTGGGCATCGTTGCGGCTGCGCGGCACGATCTTCTCGATCTTGCGCTCGTCGTTGAAGACGATCGCCGTCTCGGTGGTCTCGAAGTCGATGGCCCCGCGCTCCACCCGGGCCTCGCGCAGCAGCCGGTAGAGCGAGTGCAGGTTCTTGAGCGACGGCACCAGCTCGCGGTACTCCTCGCGCAGCGCATCGCCCTGCTCCCCCTCGTCGTCGAGGATGGCGGCGACCTTGTTGTAGGTCAGGCGCGCGTGGGACTGGAACACCGCCTCGTAGAAGCGGTAGCGGCTGATCGCCCCGCTCTGGGAGATGTTCATCTCGCAGACCAGCGCCAGGCGATCGACGGCCGGATTCAGCGAGCAGAGCCCGTTGGAGAGCAGCTCGGGCAGCATCGGCACCACCTGCCCCGGGAAGTAGACCGAGTTGCCGCGGGTGATCGCCTCCTGATCCAGGGCGCTGCCGGGACGCACGTAGTGGGAGACGTCGGCGATGGCCACCAGCAACTTCCAGCTGCCCGACTTGGTCTTCCAGGCACAGACGGCGTCGTCGAAGTCCTTGGCACTCTCGTCGTCGATGGTCACCAGCGGCACATGACGCAGGTCGATGCGGTTCCCCTTGTCCGCCTCGGCCACCTCGGCGGACATGCCGGCGATCTGGTCGTGGACCTCGGGCGGGAACTCGGCGGGAATCTCATAGCTGCGGATGGCGATATCGATCTCCATCCCCGGATCCATGCGCTCGCCGAGCACCTCGATCACCTCGCCCACCGGCTGGACCCGGGTCTCGGGCTGCTGCGTGATCCTGGCGGAGATCACCTGGCCATCCTGGGCGCCGCCGCAGGCGCTGTGGGGAATGATGATCTCCTGGGTGATGCGCGGGTTCTCGGGGATCAGCACCCCGAATTCCGGGGTATTGGCCCGGTAGACGCCGACGATCTCCTGGGTGTTGCGCGCCAGCACCTCGACGATGGTCGCCTCGTCACGCCCGCGGCGATCACGGCCGCTGACCCGTACCAGCACGTGGTCGCCGTGGAAGACGCGACGCATCTGGCGGGGCGGCATGACCAGATCGGGCTTCTTGCCGTCGTCGCGCAGCAGGAAGCCGAAGCCGTCGCGGTGCCCCAGCACCTTGCCCTTGATCAGGTCGAGCTTGTCGATCAGCGCATAGGCGTTGCGACGATTGCGCAGCACCTGGCCGTCGCGCTCCATCGCCGACAGGCGACGCCGCACCGCCTCCTGGAGGTCCTCGTCCTCGAGACCCAGCTGCTGGCTCATCGCCTCATGGGTCATCGGCTTGCCGGCCTCCTCGAGGCGCGCCAACAGGTATTCTCGGCTGGGGGCAGGCTTGTCGTACTTGTGGGCTTCGCGTTTCGCGTGCGGATCGTCGCTGAGCGTCCAGTGGGTCATGCGGAGGGCATCCTTGGCGGCATGGTGAGCAGCGTGATCGGAAGGGCGCGGGGACGGCGTCCGGCGCGTGGCATCTGGCGTGTCGAGTCGTTTGTCATGCGCGCAGTATAGCGCCGGCGCCCCCATCACCCAACCATGGCGGCGCCACGAACCCCCGGCGGCAACAAAAAAATCCGCCTTTTTCCTCGACCGGGCGCTTGCATCGCCGAACGAATCCGGTACCATACGCCTCGCCTGCCCAGATGGCGGAATTGGTAGACGCGCTAGCTTCAGGTGCTAGTGTCCTTACGGACGTGGAGGTTCAAGTCCTCTTCTGGGCACCATCGATATCCAGTAGTCGGGATATCCGGGAGTTCACTCCCACGCTCTTTGTCAGCTCGAGTCGCACGTGTTCGCCCAGGTGGCGGAATTGGTAGACGCGCTAGCTTCAGGTGCTAGTGTCCTTACGGACGTGGAGGTTCAAGTCCTCTCCTGGGCACCATCGCTCACGCGATGCGCCCGAACACGACGACCGCATGATGCGCCCAGGTGGCGGAATTGGTAGACGCGCTAGCTTCAGGTGCTAGTATCCTTACGGATGTGGAGGTTCAAGTCCTCTCCTGGGCACCACTTCTCGCGTCATGCAGACGAGCCTTACATCGATGCCCCATATATGAAGAAACCGCGACACTGGATCGCGGTTTTTTTGTGCCTGGCGTTTGCCGGCCGCCCCACCCTGTCGCTCGCCCGGCGCCCGGATCGTCGCTCGCTCAGAAGCGCCCGGGCAGCCGGGCCACCGACTCGAGCCCCCAGCCTGCGGCATCGACCCGCCCCTCCAGGGCCTCGGCGGCCGCCGGCGCGAGCCGCGGCAGGAAGTCCAGGCCGGTGCGCGCCTCCACCTCGTCGATGCTCACCAGGAAGTCGTCCAGCGGCTCGTCGCCGGCGACCCGCTGCGGCATGATGAAGGCCAGCGCCCGGGGCTCATCGCCCGGCACCACCAGGATCTTGTAGAAGGCTTCGGGCACCTCCACCAGCCCGACGCGGTTGAGCACGTTATCCCGGAAGCGCGCGGGAAAGATCGGCCCGGTGATCACTTGCAGGGCGGCGAAGCGCGGCACGAAGTGATCCATCACCACCTCCTCGAGCCGCTGCCAGAGCCGCCGATTGAGCGCGGGACGCTGGGGGGTCATGTTGCTCATCAGGAAGGTATCACGCTGGGCGGCGCTGCCATGCACCGCGGCGATGGCGTAGTTGGGCGCGAGATGGCCGCGGTCATAGCCGCTGCCGAAGTAGCTGTCCGGCGAGATCGGCCACAGGGCTCGCCAGTCGCGGCGAAAGCCGGGGCGCGGCCCTGCGGAAGGATCCTCGACCCGCCGCAGCCGGTAGCCGACCCAGAGCGGATTGACGCGAATATCGGACCAGCCCACCAGGAAGCCGTGGTTGCGCAGCACGCGATGGAAGGTCAGCGGCGTGAGCTCCTGCCAGGTGGTGACGCCCTGCCAGCTCAGCTCGTCGCGAAGCTCACGCTCCTGGAGGTGCCAGAGTCCCGAGGCGACCGCCAGGAACAGGGCCGTGATGCCGACACGACGCACCCGATGTCGCCAGCGCCGGCCACCGTGCCTTCGTCTTGCTGCCATGCCTGCACCGTCCCTGTCCGTTCACGACGAATCCTGAGGTCGTCGGGTCACCGCGCCTCTCACCAGCCCAGCGAGAACATGGTCTCCAGGTCATGGCGGGAGTGAACCTGCATGGCGTTGAGGGTCTCGGTGTCGCGGATGCCCTCGACGGCATTGAGGCGACCGGTGACCAGCTCCGCGAGGCTCTCGAAGTCTCGGGTCCGCGCGATGGCCACCAGATCGTAGCGGCCGCAGGTGGAATAGACCTCGCTGATCCCCTCCACGTCGGCCAGCCGCTCGGCCACGGCCTTGACCTGGCCCTGCTCGGCATTGATCAGAATCACGGCATTCTGCATCGCACTTCTCCCTGCTCGAGGCGCTGTCGCGCGCCTGGGTTCCGTTCGGCCGGAGGCCGCTGGCGCGAGTATAGCAGCGTCGGCGCGGGCACTGCACCGGCGCCGGCCCGACCGTCGCCTTGCGCTTCGCCACCTGCCCGGTCGCGCGGCGGAGTGCCGCATGGCCCGAGCGATTCGCGATGCCTCATTCCGTTGACTACCATGGGGCGGTCGAACTCCGCCGGCAAACGCCGGTCGGAACACGAATGGTGCAACCCACCCGTCGCACCAGACGCGACACGCCAGACCCGAGCCGCACGGCGCGGCAAACACGACACAGAACAGACAACGCTCGACCCCAAGAGCGCACAGAGCGAGGGCACCAAGCATGCCCCGCCACGACTCCTTCCTACCGTGATGACAAGGAGAGACCATGGCCGACCGCAACCGTCGTGACTTCATGCGTAACAGCCTGCTGGGCCTCGCCGCTCTCCCCCTGGGTGCCGGCATCCTGTCGAAGCGCGCCTTCGCCCAGGAGCTCCCCGCCCTGGACCCGAGCGCCGAGCAGGCCAAGGACCTGAACTACGTCAAGGTCGCCAGCGAGGCCAGCGACCATCCCGACTACGAGGAGGGCGAGGAGTGCCAGAACTGCATGTTCTTCCAGGCGGATAGCCAGGGCTGCCAGATTTTCCCGGGCAAGAGCGTCGAGCCCGGCGGCTGGTGCCAGTCCTGGACGGCCCAGGCCTGAGTCGCCGTCGCACGCCGACACACAAGACCCGCGCCACGGCGCGGGTCTTTTCATGTCAGAGCCTTTCACAAGGCCGTTCGTTTCCGGCGATTTTCCAGGGCTACTCGCTCCCGGACAGCGGCTCCTTCTAGAGCCGCCGCCCCAGCGACATCACTCGCGGCGCTCCTCCTCGGCCAGGGGCCAGTGATAGCGGCGCACCACCTCGTCGTTCTCCACCGACTCCAGCCGCACCGGGAAGCCCCACAGCTGGTGGAGGTGGCGAATGACCGGATAGACGCTGCGCGCCAGCGGTCGGCGACTATCCTGGACGTGGCGCAGGGTCAGCGAGCGGTCGCCGCGGATATCCGCCGCGTAGACCTGGATGTTGGGTTCGCGCACGGCCAGGGCGTACTGGGTGGCCAGGGCGTCACGAATACGCCGGTAGCCGCGCTCGTCGTGGATCGCCGCCACCTCCAGCATCTCCTCCTGATCATCGTCGACCACCATGAACAGCTTGAGATCGCGTATCACCTTGGGCGAGAGGAACTGCTGGATGAAGGACTCGTCCTTGAAGTTGCGCATCGCGAACTCCAGGGTCTCGCGCCAGTCGCTGCCGGCGGTATCGGGGAACCACTCGCGGTCCTCCTGGGTCGGGGCCTCGCAGATGCGCTTGAGGTCGGTGAAGATGGCGAAGCCCAGCGTGTAGGGATTGATGCCGCTGAAGTAGGAGCTGTCGAAGGCCGGTTGCTGGACCACCGAGGTGTGCGACTGCAGGAACTCCAGCATCAGCCCCTCGTCCACCAGCCCTTCGTCGAAGAGTCGATTCATCAGGGTGTAGTGCCAGAAGCAGGCCCAGCCCTCGTTCATCACCTGGGTCTGGCGCTGGGGGTAGAAGTACTGGGCCAGCTTGCGCACGATGCGCACCACCTCGCGCTGCCAGGGGGCCAGCAGCGGGGCATTCTTCTCGATGAAGTAGAGCAGGTTCTCCTGGGGCTCCGGTGGATAGCGTCCGCCCCCGTGCAGGCCCAGGGGATCCTCCTGGTCGACCATGCCGGGCAATGCATCCGTGGGCAGCTGCCCGGGAATGGTCCGCCACAGCATGTTGACCTGGGCCTGGAGGTGCGCCTCGCGCTCCGCCTGTCGGCGCGACTCCTCGGCCGCGGAGATCGGCGAGGGCCGCTTGTAGCGATCGACCCCATAGTTCTGCAGGGCATGGCAGGCATCCAGCAGCTGCTCCACCGCCTCCACGCCGTGGCGCTCCTCGCACTCGCCGATGTACTTCCGGGCGAACACCAGGTA
>JAWWBV010000009.1:0-20642 GCA_033720795.1 Halomonas sp.
CCCACGCCACCGGCGTCGGAGCGGCCCTGGACGACAACCTGGTGCGGCTGATCATGGTGCTCAAGGTCAACAGCCTGGCGCGCGGATTCTCCGGTATCCGCCGCGAGGTGCTCGACGCCCTGGTCGCACTGATCAATGCCGAGGTTTACCCGCATATCCCCCTCAAGGGCTCGGTGGGCGCCTCCGGCGACCTCGCCCCGCTGGCCCATATGAGCGTGGTGCTGCTCGGCGAGGGCAAGGCCCGCCACCAGGGCGAATGCCTGCCGGCCAGGGAAGCGCTGACCATCGCCGGTCTCGAGCCGCTGGCCCTGGCGCCCAAGGAGGGCCTGGCGCTGCTCAACGGCACCCAGGTCTCCACCGCTTATGCTCTGAAGGGCCTATTCGAGGCCGAGGACCTGTATGCCGCCGCTACCGTCTGCGGCGCCCTCACCGTCGAGGCGACCCTGAGTTCCAGGGCGCCATTCGATCCTCGCATCCATGCAGCGCGGGGACAGCTCGGCCAGATCGACGCCGCGAGCGTCTATCGCTACCTGCTGGGTCGCCGCAGCGCAATCAGCGATTCCCACGCTCAATGCGGCAAGGTTCAGGATCCTTACTCCCTGCGTTGCCAACCCCAGGTGATGGGCGCTGCCCTGACCCAGATTCGCCAGGCCGCGGAGGTGCTGGCCATCGAGGTCAATGCGGTTTCCGACAATCCTCTGGTCTTTGCCGAGCAGGGCGACATCATCTCCGGCGGCAACTTCCACGCCGAGCCGGTGGCCATGGCCGCGGATAACCTGGCACTGGCGATCGCCGAGATCGGCTCGCTCACCGAGCGGCGTATCTCGCTGATGATGGACAAGAATATGTCCCAGTTGCCGCCTTTCCTGGTGGAGAATGGCGGGGTCAACTCCGGCTTCATGATCGCCCAGGTCACCGCCGCGGCCCTGGCCAGCGAGAACAAGGCCCTGGCCCATCCGCACAGCGTCGACAGCCTGCCCACCTCCGCCAACCAGGAGGACCATGTCTCCATGGCGCCGGCCGCCGGCAAGCGTCTGTGGGAGATGGCCGACAATGTGCGCGGTACCCTGGCCATCGAGTGGCTGGCCGCCTGCCAGGGGCTCGATTTTCGCCACGGTCTGGCGACTACCGAGACCCTGGAGGAGGCCCGTAAAGTTCTCCGCGAGCGTGTCGCCTACTACGACAAGGATCGCTTCTTCGGCCCCGATATCGAGGCCGCTACCGACTTGCTGAAGTCACGAGTCCTGAGCCATTTGGTGCCCAGAGGGCTGTTGCCGAGCCGCTAAGCCAGGCTTCAACAGATCCGCGCCAAAATGGAACGGGTCTGTTGTTATTTAAAAGGGAGGAGGTGCTCACTAGGGCAGCCAGACATAACAAATTTAGCCCCATTGCCTGTAGTGCCAAACGACGCCGAGTATTGCATAATGACATTCTATATAAACAAAAAAAGGTAGCGTCATGAAAACAGCGACATGGAGCGTAGCTGCGCTCAATTCGAAAAACCTGACTTCGCTAGCAGCAATAGCCATTGCTCTAGGTTTATCTTTACTGCTGCTATTTTTCACTGAAGGAAATGCGATCGTCCTGTCGGTCCTGATCATGGTAGCCCTCAGCCTGATGCGGGTCTCCGTGGTCTTCGCCCTTATTGCGGCCTCTATCATCGGTGGCTTATATGCAGGCCTGCCGGCTAGTGTGATTGTCACAGCATTTAACGAGGGATTGGGGAGTGGTGCTCCTGTGGCGCTGGCCTATGCCACTTTGGGGGCCTTTGCGGTGATGCTTTCGCGTTCCGGTATCACGCAAAGGCTTTCCACACACGTCATCAATACTTTTCAGAGCGGTGAGCATTCCCAATCTCACGCAAGGCGAATGACCTGGGGGTTGTTCGTATGTTTGATTCTTGCCGGCTTCGCTTCTGGAACCATCATACCTGTACATATTGCTTTCATTCCTATTCTGGTGCCGCCGTTACTGGTGGTCATGAACCACCTGAATCTTGATCGCCGAGCCGTGGCTTGCGCTATTACCTTCAGTATCACCGTGATGTATATGACTACGCCGATTGGATTTGGCACAATCTTTCTCAACGATATTTTGATGGGTAATATTAATGAAGCTGGCGAGGCGCTGGGATTTAGTATTGACCGGACGATTCCTCCCAAGGCAATGATCATCCCGGCCATGGGCATGGTGCTGGGGCTGCTCGTGGCTATTTTCATCAGTTATCGTAAGCATCGCACCTACGAAGCGCTGCCTATCGATGGGCAAGGGGAAGGGAAACAGCAACCTGCAAGCCTCAAGTCATGGCAAATGATCATTATCATCTCTGCTCTAATAGTAGCCTTGGTCGTGCAGCTTTGGAGTGGCTCAATGATCTTCGGCGGTCTCGCCGGTTTCGCATTACTCTCCTTAAGTGGCATCGTAAGTTGGAATGAGCAGGATAGTGTCTTCACCCAGGGTATGCGGCTGATGGCGATGGTCGGGTTCATCATGATTGCCGCTGCGGGCTTCGCCGGCGTGATGAAGGCATCCGGTGAGATTCCTTCGCTGGTACAGGGGTCGGTAGAGCTAATCGGTGACAGTCGAGCAATGGCAGCACTGGTCATGCTGTTGGTAGGGCTATTTATAACCATGGGCATCGGCTCTTCCTTTGCGACGATTCCGATCATCGCCGCCATCTATGTGCCGATGTGTCTGAGCTTTGGCTTTTCCCCCTTGGCAACCACGGCATTAGTCGGCACGGCGGCTGCTCTTGGTGATGCTGGTTCGCCGGCCTCAGACTCGACACTCGGTCCAACTGCCGGCCTGAATGCAGATCGCCAACATGACCATATTTGGGATACCGTCGTTCCCACTTTTATGCACTTTAACTTACCGTTGATCATGTTCGGCTGGGTCGCAGCCATGATTCTCTGATATTGTGGAGGAACTGGAATGACAAATAAATCAAGCTCGGCTTCTCAGGTGACGACTGACATCGTTGAGGCCTATGAGCGTGATGGAGCCGTCTGCATTCGCGGCCTCTTCGATAAGGCACAGATCGACGACCTGGCCAAGGGCATCGAGAAAAATCTAGAGCACCCAAGTCCAAGAGCAAAGGTTGCTAGTCAGCCCGATGATCCTGGCTGGTTCTTCGAGGATTTTTGTAATTGGCAAGATAATATAGAGTATCGTCGCTTCATTTTTGAAAGCGGACTGGGTGAGGTTGCTGCTAAGTTGATGCGGAGCCAAGAAGTACGCCTTTATCACGATCATTTGCTGGTTAAGGAACCGGGCACGCGTCAACGTACGCCCTGGCATCAAGATCAGCCTTATTACAATGTCGACGGCCATCAGAATGTTAGCATGTGGCTGCCGGTTGACCCCGTCACCAGGGACGCCACGCTGGAGTTTGTGGCGGGCTCGCACAAGGGGCCCTGGTTGATGCCGCGTACTTTTATGGACAACGAAGCCAAGTGGTTTCCGGAAGGTTCGCTTGCCGACCTTCCCGATATCGAGGCCGACCGTAACAAGCATGAAATTCTTGGCTGGGCACTGGAGCCTGGTGACGCGGTATTTTTCAACATGCTTACTTTACATGCCTCTGGTGGCGTCAGCGGTAATCATCGCCGTCGAGCGTTTTCAGTCCGCATGCTGGGTGATGACATGACCCATGCGCCACGTGCCTGGACGACGTCTCCGCCCTTCACAGGACTTGATAAAGAGCTGGAAAAAGGCGTCCCCATGGTGCATCCATGGTTTCCTGTGTTGTCATCTTGATCCTCGATGGAAAGTGCCGCTTTCGCGGCACTTTCTAAATGATTTGTTATGAAAATCATTGTCACCCAATGGGTGTGTGCCTTTTCAATTCTGATCGGCCAATTCCGCTGATTTATGTAGCCATACAATGGAAAAGGACTTTAATGGCATCGCGCGCTGCTATTGGCCTCGAGCCTGTGAAAACAGGGCTCTTCGACGTTGGGTGTGGAATTGACCCCCCTGAGCTGGGCCAGGATTTGGCCTCCACGAGGATAGGAGGCATGGCATGGACGGTACCCCGGTAAGAGGCCTTGGCAGTTCCTCATGATGACCTTACCCCATCTGGCTTATCCCGATGGGGGCAAGCTCCATACCCAAAGGGATTCGCTTTGTTCAGTAAAAATTGATATATATCATTGAAAGCGCAATGTGAGGCCTCCGGCCACATCGGGTCCGACGGCTTGCACTACCCTCGTTTGAATCCATGACAACGAGCGCGCGCGGGCCTCCAAGAATCGGACATCGTTAGGGCATCGACATGGCCCACGCGACATTCGGCGTCTCGTGCCGGGCATCCGTCATACCCCATGGCCACAGGCGAGCAAGCGGCCGGGATGACCTGAAAGGGCCTGTCCACAGGGATAAAGGAAGTCGTTCAATGACCGAAGCTCGGGTCGGCACCATGGCGGAGGTGAGAAGCGTCCTGGGGCATGCCTGGAATGACATCACCTCGCTGCGAAGGCGGTTCGGCCAGCTCTACATTGCCGTTGAGCAGAGCCCGGCCGCCACGGCGATCACCGATCTGGCGGGGCGCATCGAGTTCGTCAACCAGCGTTTCCTGGACGTGACCGGATACTCGCGCGAGGAGCTGATCGGCCGGACGCCGGCGATGATCCAGTCCGGCGAGACGCCCGACGAGGTCTATCGTGACCTCTGGCAGACGCTGCAGGCCGGTCGCGTGTGGCAGGGGGAGCTGCTCAACCGGCGCAAGAACGGGGAGCTCTACTGGGAGGCCGAGGTGATCACGCCGGTGCGCAATGACGAGGGCAATATCGTCAATTTCGTGGCGGTCAAGGAGGATATCACCGAGCGCAAGCGTCAGGAGAACGAGCTGAAACTGATGGCGACCGCCTTCGAGACGGGACAGGCGACGTTGATCACCGATGCCGATATGTACATCGAGCGTGCCAACCAGGCCTTCACCAACATCACCGGCTATCGGGAACACGAGGTGATCGGCAAGACGCCACGCATCTTCAAGTCCGGGCGACACTCCCCCGACTTCTATGCCGAACTCTGGGAAACCCTGCTCAGTACCGGCCACTGGCAGGGCGAGATCTGGAACCGCAACAAGTACGGCGACATCTACCCGCTCTGGCAATCCATCACGGCGGTCCGCGATGACGCCGGCCGGATCCGCACCTTCGTGTCCGTGTTTCACAACATTGCCGAGCGCAAGCGCATGGAGGATGAGCTGGAGCGGCAGGCGACCCTCGATCACCTCACCGGGGCCTACAATCGCCGCGCCTTCGATGCGGCCCTTCGCCAGGCCATCTGCCAGGCCGAGCTCAGCGATGAGACCTTCTCGCTGCTGATCTTCGACATCGATCACTTCAAGCACGTCAACGACCGGCACGGCCATGACACCGGGGATGCCATCCTCAAGCAGCTGGCCGATCGCGTGGCCGACAACCTCAGGAGCACCGATATCCTCTCGCGCTGGGGAGGCGAGGAGTTCACCATCCTGTTGCCCGATACCCGGTTGCGGGGCACCCGGATATTCGCCGAGCGACTGCGCGGGCAGATTGCCGAGTCGCGCCTGAACGGCCTGAGCGTCACCCTCAGCATGGGGGTCACCGAGTACCGGCCGGGCGATGACATGGACAGCATGCTGTCACGCGCCGATGAGGCGCTCTACCGGGCCAAGTCGGCGGGCCGCAACTGCGTGATGGTCGATGAGGGCACTGTGGCCGATGCAGGCGTGGTGATCGAAGAAACGGCACGATACTAGCGGCCCGATCGACGGGGCGAGACGGCATCTCGGGGGCGGAGCAGGGAGGCGGATGAGAGCATGAGCAGGGAGCGTCAGTCACGCCCACGGCGTGAAGACCAGCCAGGGTCCCCGTGCACCTGCGGGCAGCACCGCCTGGCCACGCCCCTCGATGCACTCGCCGCCGGCGTCTTCGATCAGGTCGCCGAGGCGATCCTCATTACCGATGCCGATGATGTCATCCTCGAGGTAAACCCGGCCTTCACCACGCTGACCGGTCTGCCCCACGAGGCGGTAGTCGGGCAATCACCGCGAGGGCTTCTCCTCCCCGGAGCGCCCCCGGCCGGGCTCGATGGGTTGTGGCGAGAGGTGGACCTGAACGGCCATGCCAAGGCCGAGATCTCCTACCGCCATCGTGACGGGCATGCCTGTCCGGCGGTCCTCTCCATCAGCCGCGTGCGCGATGCTGGAGGGGGCATCTCCCATCATGTCATGGTGCTCTCCGACCTGGCCGCCTTGGCCTCCTCCGGCCGGCGGGCCGGCCGTCAGGTCTATTTCGATGCCTTGACGGGCCTGCCGAACCTTCAGCTGCTGACGCAGCTGATCCAGGAGTCCCAGCAGCATGCCGCTCGCCACGGCGGCCACCTGGCGGTGTGCTCGCTCGACATCGATCACTTCAAGCGGATCAACGACCGCCAGGGCCAGGAGGTCGGCGACCTGCTGATCGCCGCCTTCGCGCAGCGCATCAGCTACCTGCTGCACGGCGACGATATCCTGGCCCGGGTCGGCGGCGACGAGTTCGTGCTGCTGCTCCATCAGGGCGCCGACGACGACACCCTCGACCAGCTGCTGGCGGCCATCCGTCGTCCCCTCTTCCTCAAGGGACGGTGCGTGCAGGTCACGGCGAGCCTGGGCGTCACCTTCTATCCCCAGGACGACGAGGATGGTGACGTGCTGCTGCGCCACGCCACCCAGGCCATGCACCGCGCCAAGCAGCAGGGCCGCGATACCTATCATGTCTTCGATACCGGTCTCGACCGCCAGATCCAGGCGCGAGAGGCGTATCGACAGCGTTTCGCCGTCGCCCTGGCGCAGGGCGAGCTGACGCTGCACTACCAGCCTCAGGTGGATATGTTCGGCGGTGACGTCATCGGCGCCGAGGCCCTGGTGCGCTGGCAGCATCCGGAAGAGGGCATGCTCGCCCCCGGGTGCTTCCTGCCGGTCATCGAGGGCACGGCGCTCGAGATCGCGCTCGGGGAGTGGGTGATCGAGGCCGCGCTCGGGCAGCTGCGGACGTGGCGTGCGTCGGGTATCGAGCTGGCGGTGCATGTCAACATCAGTCCCGCGCACCTGCTCAGCGGCCGGTTCGCCGAGCGACTGGAGTGGCTGTTGAGCCGCTTCCCCGAGGTGCCCTCACGGCTGCTCAAGCTGGAGGTGCTGGAGAGTGCCGCGATGCACGACATGCAGGCGGCCCTGACGGTCATGCGACAGTGCCAGGCGCTGGGCATCGACTTCGCCATCGACGACTTCGGCACCGGCTACTCCTCCCTGACGCACCTGCGCCAGCTGCCGGTGGATCTGATCAAGATCGATCAGAGCTTCGTGCGCGACATGCTCACCGATCCCGACGACATGGCCATCGTCGAGAGCGTCATCTTCATGGCCAACCGCTTCCGGCGGCCGATGATCGCCGAAGGCGTCGAGACGCTGGAGCACGCCCGGGCCCTGCTGGCCCTGGGCTGTGCTCGCGTGCAGGGCTACGGCATCGCCCGGCCGATGCCGGCCGAGCGCTTTCCCGGCTGGCTGCAGGAGTGGCCGGGTCGGCACGAGTGGTCGGCCCTGGCCATGCACCTGACGGGGCCCTCGGGCCCGCGTTCATCGCTCGAGACGAAATGACCGCTTGGGGACCCGTGCCCGGGTGACGGGGCGTCGGTACCGTCGACCCCTTGATCTGCGTCAAGGATCGGGCGCCGCTTGTGCTTTTGTATTGTGAGTAAGGCGTTTAAATTACATGACGTTTTATGGCTGTTGGCCGGGCGCGGGCCCGGCACGTCGTCCCCTGCAGCGAAAGCGACCCCCCATGACGCAAGAGCTCCCCGTCGAGCGCATCATGAATACCGGCCTGTTGACCTGCGCGCCGGAGACGCCGCTTTGCGAGGCCGCGGCCCGCATGGCCGAGCGGCGTGTCAGCGCCATGCTGGTGGTGCGCGACGCCCTGGCGGTCGGTATCTGGACCGAGCACGACAGCCTGGTCGTCGACTTCACCGATCCCGAGGCCGTCAGGCGGCCCATCGAGCGAGTGATGAGCCAGCCCGTGGCCACGATCCATCTGACCACCCCGGTCGGGGAAGCCGCCCTGCGCTTCAGCGCCGAGCGGCGCCGCCACCTGCTGGTGGTGGACGATGCCGGCCGCCCCCGGGGCCTCCTCTCCCAGACCGACATGGCCCTCAGCCAGGGCCTGGAGCCCTATCTGCGCCTGCGCGAGGTGGGCGGCGCGATGCGAAAGCGCCCCCTGCAGCTGGCGGGCGAGCTGTCGTTGAACGAGGCCGCGCGGCGCATGCGCCACCATGGCTGCGACGCCGCCGTGGTGACCTGTGGTGACGGTGAGCTCGGCATCCTCACCGAGCGCGACCTGGTGCGCTTCGTCGCCCGCCGCCCGGGCGTCACCGCCGTGGGGGAGCTCGCCAGCCGGCCGCTGCTGACGATCGGCGTCGAGGAGGCGCTGATCCACGCCCGGGATCTCTTGATCGACCAGCGCGTACGCCACCTGGGCGTGCTCGACGGGGAGGGGGAGGTCGTCGGCCTGCTGGGGTTCCAGGACCTGCTGGTCGGCGCCGAGCATCGCTACCTGGAGGACCTGCGCGAGGCCCTGGAGCAGCGCGACCAGGCGCTGTCCCAGTCGCGACGCAACCTGCAGCTGGCGGAGCGGGTGATCGACTCCTCCCTGGAGGGCATCATCATCACCGATGCCGAGAACCGCATCGAGTTCGTCAATCCGGCCTTCACGCACCTGACCGGCTACAGCCTGGAAGAGGCGGCGGGGCGCACGCCGGCGCTGCTCGCCTCGGGGCGCCACGATGCCGATTTCTACCGCACGATGTGGCAGGCCCTGCAGGAGCACGGCTACTGGCGCGGCGAGATCTGGAACCGGCGCAAGAATGGCCAGCTCTACCTGGAGCTGATGACCATCACCGCCATCCAGAACGACCAGGGCGAGGTCAGCAACTACGCGGCGCTGTTCAGCGATATCACCCACGTCCGCGAGAACGAGGAGCAGGTGCGCCGCCTGGCCTACTACGATCCCTTGACCCGACTGCCCAACCGGCGCCTGCTGGAGGACCGTCTGGAGCTGGCGATCCGCCACGCCCGCCGCCAGCAGCAGCGCCTGGCGGTGATCTTCCTCGATCTCGATCACTTCAAGCAGGTCAACGACGCCCTCGGTCATGCCGTGGGCGACGAGCTGCTGCTCAAGGTCTCCCAGCGGCTACGCGCCCAGCTGCGCGAGGACGACACCCTGGCCCGCCAGGGCGGCGACGAGTTCATCGTGCTGCTCAACGAGATCGAGGAGGTCGAGGAGGTCACCCGGGTGGCGCGCCGGCTCGTCGAGTCGGTGAGTTCCCCCTTCGAGATGGGGGGACAGGTCTTCCGCGTCGGCTGCAGCCTCGGGATCAGCCTCTACCCGGACGACAGCGACCAGGTCGAGACCCTGGTGCGCCAGGCCGATGCCGCCATGTACCGCGCCAAGCAGGAGGGCCGCAACACCTACCGGCTGTTCCGCGCCGAGATGCATCGCCAGGATCGCGGCCGGCTCGAGCTGGAGACGGCGCTGCGCAATACCGCCGAGACCGGCGAGGGGCTCGGGGTGCACTACCAGCCGCTCTTCGACCGCGACAGCGGCGAGGTGCACGGCGCCGAGGCCCTGCTGCGCTGGCATCACCCGACGCTTGGCCAGGTTTCCCCCGGCGACTTCATTCCCCTCGCCGAGCGCTCGGGGCTGATCCTGCCGCTGGGCGAGCGGCTGATGCACCTGGTCGCCGCCCAGCTGCGCGACTGGCTGGCCGCCGGCCTCGCGCCGCCGCGGGTCGCCGTCAACCTCTCGGCGCGCCAGTTCTGGCAGAGCGACCTGGTGACCCAGGTGCGTGAGCTCCACGCCGCCTATGACCTGCCGCCGGGCCAGATCGGCTTCGAGCTCACCGAGAGCATCCTGCTCGACAAGCAGCAGGAGGCGATTTATACCCTGCAGGCGCTGTGCGACCTGGGCTGTCGCGTCGCCATCGACGACTTCGGCACCGGCTACTCGTCGCTGAGCTATCTGCAGGACCTGCCGGTGACCACCCTCAAGATCGACCGCAGCTTCATCCAGAAGCTCGGCGAGAGCCGCGGCAGCTCGGCCATCGTGGCCGCGGTGACGGGCCTGGCCAAGGAGCTCGGCCTGCGCGTGGTGGCCGAGGGCGTGGAGACCGAGGCTCAGCTGCAGGCGCTCTCCCACTATCACGTCAACCTGATCCAGGGATATCTCACCGGCCGCCCGGTCGAGGCCGCGACCTTCGCCGAACACTACCTCATCCGCGATGGCGCGCCGGCCTGAGTGCCCGCGCCGTCGACATCGGAATGTCATAACTCGCTGATATAAAGCGGATCAGGTCGCCTGACGGCCCCCGATGCTCAGCGGCAGGCCAAGCGCCAGGCCGGCAACGGCCTGTTCATCGATCGGCGCGGGGGCGAGATCATGCGCTGACCACGGCGTTGCGGCCCTGGGCCTTGGCGCGGTAGCTCGCGGCATCGGCGCGCCGCATCGCGTCCTCCACGCTCGCATCGCCCCGCTGGAAGGTGCTCACGCCGATGCTGACGGTGACCCGCCAGCTCCTGCCGTGCTGCTCGAGCCCGTTGGCCTCGATCCGCGCCCGCAGCGACTCGGCGATGGACATGGCCCGGGGCCACTCGCAGCCCGGCAGCAGCAGGGCGAATTCGTCGCCACCCTGGCGAGCGGCATGGTCGCTGCTGCGCGTCTCCTCGTCTATCGCGGCGGCCACCCGACGCAGCATGCTGTCGCCCAGGGCATGGCCGCCTTCGTCGTTGACGGGCTTGAAGTGGTCCAGATCGAAGAGCAGCAGCGCGGAGGGGGTGCCGGTCTTCTCCCAGGCGGAGAAGGCCTCCTCCAGGCGGCGCCCGAAGCCGCGCCGATTGAGCAGGCCGGTCAGCGGGTCGTGTTCCGCTTCCCAGTGCCGCAGGGCATCCTCGTGCTGGCGCTGGGTGATGTCGCGCACGGCGCCCACCAGGCCGATGAACTCGCCGTCCACGTGGATGGCGGTGGTATGCACCTCGAGCCACAGCGTGTCGCCGTGCTCGTCGACGTGGCGGAACTGACGCACGACGTCCTGTTGCTCGCGCAGGCTGGCTCGCAGGGCCTCGACCATCGGCGTGCGATCCTCGTCATGAATGCGCTGTGCCCAGGCCGTGAGGTCGATCGGCGGCGTGATGTTCAGCAGCTCCTTGAGGGTCTCGTTGATGAAGGTCAGCCTGCCCCGGGTGTCGGTCACGAACATGCCCTGAGGCGAGGCGTCGAGGATTCCCCTCAGGAAGGCCTCGCGCTGCTGAAGGTCTCTCAGGCTCTGCAGCCGATGCTGCTCCAGCGCGTTGAAGACATCGATGACGCGGCGCAGCTCCGTCATCCGGGTGGGAATCTCCAGCTCGCGCCGGCGGCCAAGGCTCAGCTCCCGGATCTGCTGCGCCAGCCGGGTCAGCGGTTTCAGGGTCAGCCAGATCAGCGCCCCCATCAGCGGCAGCATCAGGCCGAGGGCCCACCAGGCCCGCTGCGCGATGCGTTTCATCACGCTGGCCAGGGGCGCATAGGCCTGTTCCATGGGTAGGTAGACGCCCACTACCCAGTCGGCGGGCCAGATCTGTCGATAGGCCTTGAGGGTCTCGCGGCCCTGGCCGGTCTCGCCGAGGGTCTCGCCCTCCCAGCCCAGCAGGGCGCGGTCGAGCCCGGGATCGTTCAGCGCGCCGACGGAGTCCAGCGGCTCCTCGCGCTGCCCGGGATGGTAGAGCAGCCGTCCCGAGGCCGTGGCCACCACGACGTACCCGGCATCGCCGAGCCGCAGGCGCTTGAACCCCTCGAACAGCTCGCTACTGTCGATCTCCACCAGCCCGCCGAGAAAACCGGTGTAGCGGCCCTGGGCGTCCCGGCGAGGGACCAGCATCATCACCATCGGCTTGCCGGAGACGATGCCGATGAAGGGGTCGCTGACGTGGGGGCGCTGCACGTGGCGCATGAAGCGGGCATAGGCCCGATGGCTGATATCGAGGCCGTTGCGGCCGGCGAGCGTTGGCCAGTTGTCGACAATGGTATTCTCGGCATCGACCAGCGCCAGGCCTTCGAACAAGGTCAGCAATGCCGCGTGGTTGCCCTCGGCCAGGATGCCGGATGAGGCGCGCGGAATCTGTTCGGCCAGGCGCTCCAGCGCCTCCAGTCGCTGCTCGATCTTGTTCGTGATGGCATTGCTGACGAGCTCCGCCTCGTAGCGCAGGTGCACGCGGTTGGACTCCTCGACCAGCAGGGTGCCGGACTGCCAGCCGAAGGCCAGCAGCAGCACGCACAGCAGGCTCCATACCGCCGCGACGCCCAGCAGCAGGCGTCCGCGCAGGGAAAGCAGGTGTCGCCGCAGGGCGGCTGTCAGGGATTCGAGGAAGTTCAGGTCGGCTACCACTCAGGTTCTTGTCGTCTCCATGATCGAGACGATGCTGTTCCGGTATATCGTTCCGGCAGCTAGAGAAGTATGTTGCCAGCCCGCGGCGCGGGCTCCAATGCCTCCGGCGCCTTATTTATTAGTCGTTTCTTTTGTTTTTTCGCGTCGACGCCGAGTTTCGTGATCTCGCTCAAGTCTTGTGACACCGGCCGATAGGTCGGGTCGCCGGCACCTGGCACCCGGGGTCGGCCAATAAAAAAATCCCCTACCCATGAGAGTGTCCATGCTGACTTCCCTGGGACTGCGCATCCTCCTTGCTACCCTGGCGGTGATCGACATGGCGCCCAACGAGCAGCTGGCGGCATCGGCGGCGCCCGTCGAGATCGAGGGGCGCTGCCTGCAGGTCTCCGCCAGCCTGGGCGTGGCCGATTATGGCTCGGACGATGGAGGCGATGAGGACCTGCTGCTGCGCCATGCCGACCAGGCTATGTATCGGGCCAAGGACGCCGGCAAGCAGTGCTTTCGGGTCCAGGGGGTATCTGAAGACGGCGCCTCGACGCCGGTGGTCGATGTGGCTTCAAGTATCGATTGATCGGGCCGCAAGGTTTACACAACTCTAGGTTTATACAGCTAGGTCGCAAGAACCGTAACGGGAGAGATTCCAGGATCATGAGAGCCAAGACATTGCGGATCAACGGCCTGAAGCCCCTGGCGGCGTTGACGCTGCTGTGGTCGCTCACCGGCTGCGCCATGCTGGCGTCGGCGCCACCCGAGCGTCAGTCGAACGTCTGCGAGATCTTCCGCGAGCAGCCCGACTGGTACGACTACGCCAGGGCATCACAGGAGAAATGGGGCACGCCCATCGCCACCCAGATGGCCTTCATCCAGCGGGAATCCAGCTTTCGCAGCCATGTGAAGCCGCCGCGGACCAAGCTGCTCGGCTTCATCCCCTGGACCCGGCCCTCGTCGGCCTACGGCTATGCCCAGGCCCAGGACCCGGTGTGGGGCGAGTATGAGGCGGACGCCGGGCGGCTGTTCGCGCGGCGCACCCACATGAAGCACGCCACTGACTTCATCGGCTGGTACAACGCCCGCACCCGACGCATGACGGGCGTCTCCCTGCACAACCCTCGCCACCTCTACCTGGCCTACCACGAGGGGCAGGGCGGCTATCGCCGCGGCTCCTGGCGGGGCAAGCCCGGCGTCCAGCGTGCGGCCAGGCAGGTCGAGCGCACCGCCGCCCGATATCGAAGCCAGCTGGCTGCCTGCGAGGCGGAGTTTCGCTGCGACGGGCTGCTCGAGGTCTGGCCCTTCTGCCGCTGATCTCCCGCTGAGGGGCGCCCGTGGTGACTCGCGACGGCGTGCACGGCCGCTTCCGGCTGACCTTCACCGAGGCCGGACGCTTCTGCGCGATCTGCCGCCGGGGGCGTCCTGAGCAGCCAAGCACCCCCGGATAGGTGCCTCTTCGTCCAATGAATGAGGCGCGGAGGCTGGTGCCCCGACGCGAATCCCCGCATCCTTTGAGTCATCAGGACAGGGTGGCGATGGATGGCGCCACGCCAGGCCAATCGTTGCCACGTGCAGGGAGCACACCGCCATGCCCTTCAAGACCCGCGATATCGCCCTGGACAGCTGGCTGTTGATGGTCTCGGCGGCCTTCGTGCTGATGGGCCTGGTCGGGTTGGGGCAGGGCTGGCACGCTCCCGGGCCCTCCCTGCTGATGCCGGATGCCGCCCTGGCCACCCTGCTCGGTGGTGGCGGCCTGCTGGCAACGGTGCAGCAGTGGCGGCGAGTGCGCCGGTTGGCCGGTGTCGCGCTGCTGGCCCTGATGCTCTACACCCTCTCGCACAATGCGCTGCTCGGCGGCAACCAGGCGGGGGTCTCCTGGCTGTCGGGGGGCACCCGGATCTCCTCCTGGTCGGCCGCCATGATGGCGATGACGGCGCTCTGCCTCGCGGGAGGACTCGGACGGCCCGGGCTGCGGTGGCTCTGGCGAGTGGTGGGGCTGATGCTGGTCGGCTACGGCCTCCTGGTGCTCGGCGTGAGACTTCTCGCGCCCGCCGGTGGCTGGGGCCTGCAGGAGCTGACCGCCTCTCCCTGGCTGGTGGTGCCGTTCGCGCTGCTGTATGGCGTGGCCATGCTGACGGCCAGCGCCAGGGGAAGCGCCTTGCCCCTCGAGCTGGGACGCGCGGCGATCATGGCCGGCCTGGCCGGCGTCCTGGCCAGCAGCCTGGCCTGGTATCTGCTCAGCGGCCAGCAGCAGCAGCGGGTTCACCAGCAGGCGGAGCACCTGCTCGATAACGTCCGCCTCAATGCCGACCAGCTGATGCACTCCTACCTGCAGCAGATGCAGCGCATGGCCGAGCGCCTGGACGCGTCCGCCGAGGGGCATGACACCGCCGGGCCGATCCACGATGCGGCCCACTATCTGCGTGATATCACAAGCCTCGAGGTCATCGGCCTGCTGGATCATCGCCACGACTGGCGCTGGCAGCAGGCGCGTAGCGACGAGGCGAGACGTCGGCTGGCGCGCTGGATGCGGACCGAGCGCGTCGGCGACTGGTTGAGCCTCTCCTTTCCCGAGCCCCGCATGATGGTGCCCGATGAGGCGAAGCCGGGCCTGGCGATCCTGGCGATCGCCCTTCCGAATCGCGAGCAGCAGCTGGTGGCCGTGCTGGACATGGCGACCCTCCTGGATCGCGAGCTTCGCGTCCAGCTGGGCGATTTCCGGCTCAGCCTCACCCGCGACGGCGAGCTGCTCACCGCCCTGGCGGGCCCTGGCCGAGTCGTCGGCGATATGGCCGGTGCGCCTACCCTGGCGGCCCGCCATATCGGGCTCCCCGGGGGCACGATGCTCAGCCCCTCCGTGCAGGTCTGGCCCAGGATAGAGGAGCGGCAGGCCGGCATGGTGCCCTCGGCCGTGGGCATGGGAGGACTGACGTTGAGTTACCTGCTGGTCTTCAGCCTGGGCATGGTGCGCCTGGTGGTGGGGCACTCCCGGGAACTGATGGCGGCGCGGGAGCAGCTGGAACAACAGCAGAGCATTCAGGCGATGATCGTCAAGGAGGCGCCCCTCGACCAGACGCTCGAGGCCATCTGCCGGATGCTGGAGGCCCAGCTGCAGGGGGGGATCTGCTCGATCATGCGGGCCGACGGCGAGGGCCGGCGGCTGCACCTCGTCGCCGGCCAGCGCCTCTCGGCCGACTACCGGCAGGCGATCGCCTCGGTGGCCATCGGCCCGGACGTCGGGGCCTGCGGCAGCAGTGCCCATCGCCGCGAGCTGGTGGTCTGCGAGGACCTTGCCCTGGATCCCCGCTGGGCGCGCATCGCCGACCTGGTCGCCTGGGAGGGGCTGCGGGCCTGCTGGTCCTACCCGGTGATCGCCCGGGACGGCCGGCTGCTGGGCACCTTCGCCACCTACTACCGACGCCCGGCGGCGCCGGGCAGCCACGAGCTCGAGCGCATCGTCCAGGCCGTGGACCTGGTGGCCCTGGCCATGGAGCGTGCCCAGGATCGCCGCGCCCTGTGGGAGAGCGAGCAACGCTACCGCTCGCTGTTCACCTACAACCCGGATGCGGTGTTCTCCATGGACCTGCAGGGCCACTTCGTCACCGCCAACGACCACTGTGCCGAGCTGACCGGTTATGCCGTCGACGCCCTGCTGGGCAGCCACTTTTCCGACTTCCTGCGTCCGGAGGACCTGGCGGAGGTGCAGCAGACCTTCGAGCGCACGGGGGCCGGAGAGCCCAGGCGTTACGAGCTGCAGGTGCCTCATCGCGACGGCTCCCTGCGTCGGCTGGATCTCACCACGCTGCCGGTGGTGGTCGATGAGCGCATCATCGGGGTCTACGGCATCGCCAAGGACGTGACCCAGCGCCGGGAGCACGAGACGCGACTGCGGATCCTGGAGCGCGGCGTGGAGGCCAGCGTCAACGGCGTGCTGATCGCCGATGCGGGGGTGCCGGGCCTGCCGATCATCTATGCCAACGACGCCTTCCAGCGCATCACGGGCTATGCCCGGGCGGAGGTCATCGGGCGCAACGCGCACTTCCTGCAGGGCAGCGAGACCGACCCGGCGGCCGTGCAGACGATTCGCCGCGAGCTGGCGCAGCATCGCGAGGTACACGTCACCCTGTGCAACTATCGCAAGGACGGTACGCCGTTCTGGAACGATCTCTATATCTCCCCGGTGCGCGACGAGCAGGGGGCGGTCACCCACTACGTGGGTATCCAGCACGACATCTCCGAACAGAAGACCTACGAGGCGCACCTGGCCTATCACGCCGGCCACGATGCCCTGACGGGGCTGGTCAAACGGTCGCTCCTCGAGGACCGGCTGGTTCACGATGTCGAGCTGGCCAGACGCCAGGGCAAGCGACTGGCGGTGCTCTTCCTCGACCTCGACGAGTTCAAGCCGATCAACGACAGCCTCGGGCATGCCGTCGGCGATGAGCTGCTGCGCGGGGTCGCGCAGCGCCTGTCGGCGGCGATGCGGCCGGGCGATACCCTGGCCCGCCTGGGCGGCGACGAGTTCGTGGCGCTGCTGCCCGACCTTGACGACCCCGCCGAGGCGAGGGAGGTCGCCGAGCGCCTGCTGTCGGTCGTGGCTCGGCCCTATCGGGTCGGCGAGCACGAGCTCTCGCTGTCGTGCAGCATCGGCATCGCCGCCAGCGGTGCCGTGGTTGAGCAGCCCCTCGAGCTTATCCAGCAGGCCGACATGGCCATGTACCGGGCCAAGCAGCAGGGGCGCAACGCCTGCCAGTGGTTCACCCCCGAGATCATCCATCGGATGGGCGATCGCGTGACGCTGCGCAACGAGCTTCAGGAGGCGATCGAGGCGCAGGCCTTCGAACTCCACTATCAGCCGCTGATCGACCGCGAGGGGCGCGTGGCGGGCGTGGAGGCGCTGCTGCGCTGGCCCCACCCCCGGCGCGGCTATGTCTCGCCCGCCCAGTTCATTCCCCTGGCCGAGGAGACCGGGCAGATCATCCCGATCAGCGAATGGGTGCTGACCAAGGCCTGTGAGGATCTGCGTCAGCTCGACGGGGTGGGGCAGGGCAGCCTCAATGTCGCGGTCAACCTCTCGCCGCTGCAGTTCCACCGCGCGAGCTTTCTCGGCAACCTGCGCGAGACCCTGGCGGTCACCGGGCTGCCGGCGCCCCAGCTGTCGCTGGAGCTGACCGAGGGCGTGCTGATGGACGATACCGAGGGGGCCATCGCGACCCTGCATGCCCTGAGGACGATGGGCGTGGGCGTCGCCATCGACGACTTCGGCACCGGCTTCTCCAGCCTCAGCTACCTCAAGAACCTGCCCATCGACCGGGTCAAGATCGATCGCAGCTTCGTCAGCGGGGTCGCCAACAGCGCGGAGGATGCGGCGATCATCCAGGGCATCATCTCCATGGCCCATCACCTCGGGCTCAGGGTGGTCGCCGAGGGCATCGAGCAGGAGCAGCAGCATCGCCTGCTCCTGGCCCACGGCTGCGATCTCTTCCAGGGCTTCCACTTCGCCCGTCCCATGCCGCTCGAGCCGCTCCTCGACTTTCTCGCCGAGCATCGCCCGCTGTCGATCGACGACTAGCGGGGCCCGCGTTGTTAGAGCGTTTACTCAGTGTTGTCACGCGCCCCCGGGAGCCGTGGGCAAGCCGAGCCATGGCGCCTACGCTTGAAAAATGGCTTTCAACAATGGCGACGGTCGCCTGCCCGCGTCACCGGGCGCGAGTCCCGTCGCCGCGGCAGGGAGAATCGATGTGAATGAAGCAATCAGAGGTCTAGACGGCGGTGACCCTGGCAGCCTGAGCGAGCTGCGCGAGCGGATTCGTGCCCACTACTCCGCCGACGAGGCCGAGGTGCTCAAGGCGCTCGTCGAGCGTATCGAACTGTCGGACGAGGAGCGCCGACGGGTGGCCGAGGCCGGTGCCAACTACGTGGCGAGGGTGCGCAAGGAGACCTCGCCGAGCATGATGGAATCGTTTCTCGCCGAATACGGGCTCTCCACCGCCGAGGGGGTCGGCCTGATGTGCCTGGCCGAGGCGCTGCTGCGGGTGCCCGACGCCGAGACCATCGACGACCTGATCCACGACAAGATCGAGCCCTCCGACTGGGGTGCGCACCTCGGCAAGTCCTCCTCCTCGATGGTCAACGCCTCGACCTGGGCGCTGATGCTGACCGGCAAGGTGCTGGAGGAGGATCCCAAGGGGCCGGTGCGCGCGCTGCGCGGCCTGGTGCGCCGCATGGGCGAGCCGGTGGTGCGCACGGCGGTGGGCCAGTCGATGAAGATCCTCGGCCGCCAGTTCGTGCTCGGCCAGACCATCGAGGAGGGCATGAAGAATGCCCGCGAGCTCGAGAAGCAGGGCTACACCTACTCCTACGACATGCTGGGCGAGGCGGCGCGCACCGACGACGATGCCCTGCGCTATCACGACGCCTACGCCAAGGCGATCCGCGCCATCGCCAAGCAGGCCAAGGGCGACGTGCGCGGCAGCCCCGGCATCTCGGTGAAGCTCTCGGCGCTGCATCCGCGCTACGAGTACACCCACCGCGACACCGTGATGAGCGACCTCGTGCCCCGCGCCCGGGAGCTGGTCAAGCAGGCCGCCAAGGCCAACATCGGCTTCAACATCGATGCCGAGGAGCAGGACCGCCTGGACCTGTCGCTGGACGTCATCGAGGCACTGCTCTCCGATCCGAGCCTCGCCGGCTGGGACGGCTTCGGGGTGGTGGTGCAGGCCTATGGGCGCCGCGCCGCGCCGGTGATCGAGGCCCTGCACGAGATGGCCGAGCGCTACGATCGCAAGATCATGGTGCGCCTGGTCAAGGGCGCCTACTGGGACACCGAGATCAAGCTGGCCCAGGAGATGGGCGTCGAGACCTTCCCGGTGTTCACCCGCAAGGTCAACACCGACGTCAGCTACATGGCCTGCGCGCAGATGCTGCTCGAACGGCGCGATCGCATCTACCCGCAGTTCGCGACCCACAACGCCCATACCTGTGCCGCCATCATCGCCATGGGGGGCGACGACAAGGACAGCTACGAGTTCCAGCGCCTCCACGGCATGGGCGAGTCGCTGCACCATATCGTCAAGCAGTCGGAGGGCACGCACTGCCGTATCTATGCCCCGGTCGGTGCGCACCGCGACCTGCTGGCCTACCTGGTGCGCCGCCTGCTGGAGAACGGGGCGAACTCCTCCTTCGTCAATCAGGTGGTGGATGACACCATCCCGCCGAGCGAGGTCTCCAAGGACCCGGTGGCCGAGCTCGAGCGCCTGGGCGATGCCATCGCCAGCCCGTTGATCCGCCAGCCCGGTGAGCTCTTCGCCCCGGAGCGCAAGAACTCCCGGGGTTACCGGATCAACGAGCCGGCCTCGATCCTGCCGCTGATCTCGGCCCGCGAGGCCTTCGCCGACACGACCTGGACGGCCGGTCCGATGCTCGCCGGTAGCCCGTCGCCCCAGGGGCAAGCGCGCGATGCCCTGTCGCCTGCCGACACCTCCCGGGTGGTCGGCCAGGTCCATGAGGCGACCAAGGAGGAGGTGGCGGCCGCGCTGGACGCCGCCGAGGACGGCTTCAAGGAGTGGTCGGCACGCCCGGTCGCCGAGCGCGCCGAGGTACTGCGTCGCACCGCCGACCTCTATGAGGAGCACATCGCCGAGCTGACCGTGATCGCCACCCGCGAGGCCGGCAAGATGATGTTCGACGGCATCGCCGAGGTGCGCGAGGCGGTGGACTTCCTGCGCTACTACGCCAACGAGAGCGAACGGCTCGAGGCCGAGGAGCCCGGCAGCGCGCGGGGCATCTTCGTCTGCATCAGCCCCTGGAACTTCCCGCTGGCGATCTTCACCGGCCAGATCGCGGCGGCGCGGGCCGCCGGCAACGCGGTGGTCGCCAAGCCGGCCGCGCAGACGCCGATGATTGCCGCCCGCGCCGTGGAACTGATGCGCGAGGCCGGCCTGCCCGAGGCGGCGCTGCAGCTGCTGCCCGGCGACGGGCCGACGGTGGGCGGCCCCCTGACCAGCGATTCGCGCATCGCCGGCGTCTGCTTCACCGGCTCTACCGAGGTGGCGCAGATCATCCACAAGGCGCTGACCCAGAACGCCGGGCCCGACGCGGTGCTGATCGCCGAGACCGGCGGGCTCAACGCCATGATCGTGGACTCCAGCGCGCTGACCGAGCAGGCGGTGCGCGACATCCTGATCTCCTCCTTCCAGTCGGCCGGCCAGCGCTGC
>JAWWBV010000010.1:0-20399 GCA_033720795.1 Halomonas sp.
CTGGGCGTGGAGGGTGCGATACTGGTGCGCCGGCGCCTCCGGCGAGGTGGCCAGCCACCGCAGCACCGCGGCGGGCAGCGTCGGCGGCGCCGCCCGCTGGCCCAGGGCGCGCACCCCCGCCTCGCCGAGGGTCGCCTCGAGGGTCTCGGTGGCGACCACCCCCGGATTGACGGTGTAGGCGCGGATGCCCTGCTCGCCGAGCTCCCGGGCGAGGATCCCCGATAAGCGCGACACCGCCGCCTTGCCGGCGCCGTAGGCATAGCCCCAGCCGCCCTGGCCGGCCGGCACCGGCGGGTCGCACTCGCCGGCCCCGGAGGTGATGTTGATCACCGTGCCGCCACCGTGCTCGAGCATGGTGGGCACCAGCGCGCGGGCGAGCAGGAAGGGCGCGATCAGGTAGCCCTGAGCCACCCGGGCCAGGGTCTGCGTCTCCAGCTCCAGGAAGGGGCGGTTGAGATCCTCGCCCTGATAGAGGGCATTGTTGATCAGCACATCGACGCGGCCGAAGCGGTCGAGCGCGTCCCGCGCCGCCTGGCGCAGCGAGGCCTCGTCCAGCAGGTCCATGCGCAGGGGCAGCACCGCGGCGCCGAGGACGCGGGCGGCCTCGGCGGTGTCGGCCAGGCTGCCCGCCAGGACGCGCCCGTCGGCGTGGCGCACGGCGTGGGCGTGGGCGTGGGCGTGGGCATCACCGGGGGTCAGGGTGCGCGCACCGATGGCGAGATCGAAACCGGCGCGGGCGAAGGCGATGGCGGTCTCCCGCCCGATGCCGCGACTCGCGCCGCTGATGAAGGCTACTGGTCTCATCCGTCGTCTCCCATGCGTTGGCATGGCCTCATGGTCGACGATGGCGCGTGCCCGGACATCCCGCAATCGGACGAGGATTAGACCACCTCGTTCTCCCGGCCCAGGGGCGCGATGCTGTTGAGGAAGATGCGCACCAGCTCGGTCTGGCGGCGCACGCCGGTCTTGGAGAAGATCGAGCGCAGGTGGGCCCTGGCCGTGTTGCGGCGGATGCCGAGTTCCTCGGCGGCCTCCTCCAGCGACAGGCCGTTGGCCAGCTGCATCGAGAGGGCCGTCTCCGCCGGGGTCAGGCCGAAGAGCTTGCGCGCCACCTCGCTGCTGGCCTGGGAGGGCCCCACGGCGTCGCGCACGTAGATCATCGCCGCCGGCTGGCCCTTGCCGGCCGCCCAGGTGTCGCCGGGGATCGGCTCCACCACCACCCCCAGGCTCACCTCGCCGGAAGGCCGGGTGATGGACATCGCCTCGGGCACCTTCGGGGCGCCGCCCTGGTCGCCCTCGGCGAAGGCCTGGCGGATCAGCCGGCGCAGCTCCTTGTTGTCGCTCGGGTAGAAGGCCTCCAGCCGCCCCCCGACCACCTTGAGGCCATCGCCACTGCCCAGCATCTCGCTGGCGAAGGGGTTGCGGTCGATGACCTTGCCGGACTCGTCGACGATGATCGTGGCGATCGACAGGCGATCGATGGCCTGGGAGTAGAGCGAGCCCATGGATTCGCTGCGATCGAGCATGTTGTGAATGATCAGCGCACGGCGCAGGTGCGGCAGCAGCATCTCGCAGCGACGGCGATCCTCGATGTCGAAGGAGGGCGCCGCTTCCGGGCGCGTCAGGCGAAAGCGCAGGCGGCCGGCCTCGGGGGTGGAGATGTCCACGCCCATGACGTGGTAGGCGTCGTGCTGGGCGCACCAGTGGCGGCGATAGGAGCTCTCGCGCCACTCCTGGTCGCTCATGATGTCATCGACCGTGAACACCTTGTCGGCGGGCTGGTTCACGAAGGGCGTGGCGGTCGGCTGGTAGGGGAAATAGCGAATGGTCCCGGCCCCCTCGATATCGCCGACCGCCACCATCAGGCCCATCTCGTTATGCTCGGGCACCTTGAGGATCAGGGTGACATAGTTGGTGGCGAAGACCTGCTGGATCAGTTGCAGGGCCTCGGACCAGGCGTGGCTGTCCCGGGCGGCCTCGTAGAGGGCGCTCAACAGCCTGTCGTAGTCCTCGAGGTTCAGTGGTTGCGTGCTCAAGTTGCTACCCCGGTATCGTTGTCATTGTCGGCTTGGGGCACACCATCATGCGGGGTGGCCCCGCCAGAGTGCGAACGTCAGCATAAACCGGGCGCCGGACGCTGCCAACGCCTGGCCAACGCCTCAGGCGACGGGATAGTCGCTATAGCCCCGGGGCCCGGGGGTGTAGAGGGTCTTGCGGTCGAAGCGCGCCAGCGCCAGGTCGTCGCGGATGCGGCGGACGAGGTCGGGGTTGCCGATGAAGTGGCGAGCGAAGGAGACCGCCACGCCCTCCCCCGCGGCGATCGCCGCGTCGGCGCTGTCGGGATCGAAGCCGTCGTTGAGGATCAGCGGACCGCGAAAGCACTCCCGGGCCAGGGCGAAGGCGTCGAGCTCCGGCAGCGGTGAGCGCATCACGTGGAGGTAGGCCAGGCCCAGGGCATCGGCCTGGCGGATCAGCTCGGCGTGACTCGCCGCCGGGTCGTCGTCGGCGGTGTCGTTGAAGGTGTTGCCGGGGTTGATGCGCAGCCCCACGCGGTCGGCGCCGATGGCCTCGGCCATGGCCTCGAGGCACTCGACCACGAAGCGCACCCGCCCCGCGAGACTGCCGCCGTATTCGTCGTCGCGATGGTTGGTGCCCGAGCAGAGGAACTGCATCGGCAGATAGCCGCTGGTGACGTGCAGCTCGACGGCGTCGAAGCCCGCCTCCCGGGCATTCACCGCGGCGCGCCGATGCTCCTCGACGACCTCGCGCACCTCGTCGCGGCCAAGCGCCCGCGGCGCATCGAAGGGCTGCATGCCGGCGGCGTCGGTATAGACCTCGCCGGCCGCCCGGAGCGCCGAGGGGGCCACCGTCTCGACGCCCTCCGGCTTGATGTGACGACTGCCGATGCGCCCGGCGTGCATGATCTGCAGGGCGATGCGCCCGCCCCGCGCATGCACCGCCTCGGTGACCCGGCGCCAGCCGGCCACCTGGGCCGACGTCTCGATGCCCGGCTGGCGGCAGTAGGCCTGGCCGGTGACGCTCGGCCAGGTGCCCTCGGCGATGATCAGCCCGGCCTCGGCACGGGCGGCATAGTAGTCGACCATGATGTCGCTGGGCACGCCGTCGGACTCGGCGCGATTGCGGGTCATGGGCGCCATCACCACGCGATTGGGCAGCGACAGTGCGCCCAGCCGCAGCGGGGCCAGCAGGGCCTCGCGGGTCGCCGCCGGGGCGGCCTCGGTGTTCAGGATATTCATGCCATCTCCTCCCGGGCTCGCTCAGTCGATCGCCGTGATCAGCACGGCCCCGCGGCCGCCGTCCACCGGCAGGGTCGCGCCGGTGATGTAGGAGGCGTCATCGCTGGCCAGGAAGGCGATGGCCGCGGCCAGCTCCTCCGGCCGTCCGACCCGCCCCATGGGGATCAGTTTCTCGGTACTGCGCCGAGCCGCGTCGTCGGCGAGCATGCCTTCGGTGGCCGGCGTCTCGACCACCGCCGGCACCACCACGTTGACGCGCACCCCGTGGGCGGCACCCTCGGCGGCGGCGGCCCGGGAGAAGTTGATCACCGCGGCCTTGGAGGCCGAGTAGCCGGCCATCCAGGCGGTACCCAGCTCGCCGCAGATCGAGGCCAGGTTGATGATCGCCCCGCCCCGCGCCTTCATCAGCGTGAGCGCCGTGCGGGTGCCCCAGAAGGTACCGTCGACGGTGGTGGCGAAGTTCTCGTGCCACTGCGCGGTGGTCATCTCCTCGAGCGGCCCCCAGTTGAAGGCCATGGCGTTGTTGACCAGGATATCGAGCCGCCCGTGCTGCTCGGCCACCGCCTCCAGGGCGGCGACGAAGCCGGCCTCGTCGCTGACGTCCACCACCCGTGCCTCGCCGCGACCGCCGGCGGCGCGGATGCGCTCGACCACCGCGTCCAGCGGGTCGCGGCGGCGTCCGGCGACCACGACCAGGGCCCCACGCTTCGCCAGCAGCAGGGCCGTGGCCTCGCCGATGCCGCTGCCGCCACCGGTCACGAATGCCACCCTGTCGTTGAGATCCGTCGTCATCTTGTCCCCCTCTTGCCGTGCACAATGGATGGGCGATGGCGGCGAGCCGCCGCGTCCTCGCCTGACACCACCCTAGGGGCGGGCCGCGCGGCCGCCATCGTCCATGGAGACTAGGCCTGCGCCCTCACAGGTAGCGCACCCGCAGCCGCTCGCTGGTGGGCACCGCCTGGCAGCCCAGCGTCATGCGCCGATCCAGGTCGCGCTGGTCGAGCACGTCGTTGTGGCGCAGGGCCACCTCGCCCTCCACCACCTGGCAGACGCAGGACGCGCACATGCCGGCCTGGCAGGAGTACGGCAGCTCCAGGCCGGCCCGCTCGGCCGCCTCGAGCAGGGTCTCCTCGCCGCCGCAGGCGAACTCGTGGACCTCGCCGCCGATCTCGACGGCGATCTGCGCCTGCTCGACCGTCGGCGCCAGCGACCCCTCCGGCGTCGCCGTCGCGACCTCGTCCTCGTCGGGCAGCGACTGGAAGCGTTCGACGTGTACCCGCTCGGCCGGCATCCCGGCCACGTCCAGGGCGGTGAGCATGGCATCCATGAAGGGGCCGGGCCCGCAGATGAAGGCCTCACCGTTCACCCAGGCGCGGGCCAGCCACGCAAGCTGGGGCACCGAGGGCACCCCCTGCAGCGAATCGAGCCAGTGGATCACCTGCAGGCGCTCGGGGAAGGCGCGCAGCAGCGCATCGAGCTCCCGGGCGAAGATCACCGAGCGCTCGTCTCGGTTGGCGTAGATCAGCCGCACCCGGCCACGGCCCTGGTGCAGCACGCTGCGCAGGATCGACAGCACCGGGGTGATGCCGCTGCCGCCGGCACACAACAGCAGGTCGTCGTCCAGCGAGTCGGGCACGAAGAGCCCCGCCGGCGCCATCACCTCGAGGGTGTCGCCGGCGCGGACCCGGTCGCAGATCCAGTTGGAGGCCCGGCCGTCGACGACCCGCTTGACGGTGACCCGGGGCGCGTCATCGAGCCCCGGCGCGCTGGACATCGAATAGCAGCGCAGCAGCGTGCGCCCCCCCACCGGGAGGCGCAGGGTCAGGAACTGGCCCGGTCGATAGCGAAACGCCGCCTCGAGCGAGGCCGGCACCTCGAAGATCAGCGAGCGCGCATCGCGGGTCTCGTCGATGACGCGGCTCACCCGCAGCGATTGGAAGCGCGAAGCGGCCATAGCGATTCTCCCGTGACCAGAGCAGGCAGGTTCAGACGAAGGGGTCGGCGTTGGGCAGCCCCAGCAGCACCGCGCCGTGGGCCCGGGCGTAGGCGTCGGTGTTGTTGGCGATGTGGCCGCGCGCCTGATGCAGATCGCGCACGATGCGCTCGATAGGGTTGCCGCGATAGAGCCCCGAGGCGGCGCAGGCGCGCAGCAGCTGGTCGGCGTGCTCGGCGCACACCTTGGGCACCTGGGAGGACTGGGCGCGCTGCAGGAGCCGCGCTTCGACGTCCATCGCCTCGCCGCTCTGGGCGTGATTGGCGATCTCCTGGTAATTGCGCATCAGCACCAGCTTGAGCTGGTCGCTGGTCAGCATCGCCTGGGTCACCGCCAGCTGGGCGTTGGGGTCCTCGGCGGTCTTGGCGCCGTGCTTGCCGACATGGGCGCTGGCCCGCTCGCGAAACGCCGCGATGGCGCCGTCGAGCGCCCCGATGCAGGCCGAGGAGACGGCACGCTGGAAGACCTGGGTAAAGGGAATGCGATACAGCCAGCTATCGTTGATCGCACGCCCCGGGCAGCCCTCGTCGCTGTGGTTGTTGGTGCGCTGGGTGCGATGCGCCGGCACGAAGGCGTTATCGACCACGATGTCGTGGCTGCCGGTGGCGCGCAGGCCGTGCACGTCCCAGTTCTCGACGATCTCGAAGTCGGCGCGGGGCAGCAGGAAGGTGGTGTGCTCGAGCTCGCCCGACCCGCCCAGCTTGGGCAAGAGCCCCCCCAGCAGGATCCACTCGCAGTGCTCGACGCCGCTGGAGAACCCCCAGCGCCCGGAGAAGCGATAGCCGCCCTCGACGGGTTCGGCCTTGCCCACCGGCATGTAGGTGGAGGCGATCAGGGTGGCGCTGTCCTCGCTCCAGACGTCCTGCTGGGCCTGCTCGGGGAACAGCGGCAGCTGCCAGTTGTGCACGCCGATGACGCCATAGATCCAGGCCGTGGACATGCAGCCCTCGGCCAGGGTCATCTGGATCCGGTAGAAGACCCGTGGATCGAGTTCAAAGCCGCCCCAGCGCCGCGGCTGGAGCACGCGGAACAGGCCGGCCTCCTGCATCTCGCGAATCGTCTCCCGCGGCACCAGGCCCTGCTCCTCGGCTTCCCGGGCCCGCTCGGCCAGGCGCGGCACCAGCGCGCGAGCCGCCTTCAGCAGCTCGACCGCCTCCACGGTCATGAAGTCCTCATGCTGCGCGCCCGTCATGTGCTTCTCGCTCAGAACACCCATCTCTCGAACCCTCTTCATGCTGTCGGAATGCTGCACCCGCCGTCGCCTCCGGATGGTGAGCGGCGACCTGCACGCTGAGCGTTACACGCACTCGACGGCCACTCATCGTCAATACGGACTAACGCCGCACCGCCCTGGGCGTAGCTCGTTTGGACGATGTCACCGGCTGTGAGTCGCCAATAATCCCACAAGGAAGCGACGCCTTCCCCGAGGCCCTCGACAACAACAAGTGAGGCACGACATGCGAACTTCGGTAGGACTCCTGATCACCCTGATCGTGGCGGCCGCCGGCATCTTTGCCTTCTCGCCGCGAACGACGCCTGCGCTCGACGACTCCCGGATCCCGGTGCACGACATGCAGCTCAATGCCATCGTCGAGACCGCCGCCGGGCTGGTGACGGCCGGCGAGCTCGGCCACATCCTGGTCTCCGACGATGGCGGCAGGCACTGGGAGCGCGCCGAGCTCTCGACCCAGCGCCACGCCCTGATCACCCGGCTGCGCTTCTCCGACGACGGCCGACACGGCCTGGCCATCGGCCATGAGGGCTGGATCCTGCGCACCGAGGACGGCGGCCGCTATTGGCAGGAGGTGGCCTTCGACAGCGAGCGCGGCGAACCCCTGCTGGACCTCGCCCAGCTGCCCTCCGGACGCTGGATGGCGGTGGGCGCCTTCGGCCGCGTGCTGCGCTCCGACGACAGCGGGCTGAGCTGGCAGCCGGTCTCGATTCCCGGCAACACCGACTGGCATCTCAACGCCATTCGCGCCGCCGCGGACGGCCGCCACTGGCTGATCGTCGGCGAGGCCGGCACGGCGTTTCGTTCCCTCGACGGCGGCGAGAGCTGGGCGCCGATCCCCGCCTTCTACGAGGGCTCGCTCTACGGCGCCCGTCACCTGGGCGAGGCCACCTGGGTGGCCTACGGGATGCGCGGCAACGTCTTCCGTTCGGAGGATCACGGCGCCAGCTGGCAGGCCGTGCCCCTGGACCTGCCACTCTCGCTGTTCGCCGACCTGCGACTGCCGGGCGGCACCCTGCTGCTGGCGGGCCAGGGCGGCACCGTGCTGGCCAGTCACGACCGGGGACGCAGCTTCTCGGTGGTGCGTCGTCAGGGCAAGCGGACCCTCACCGACCTGGCGCTCACCGCTGACGGCGACTGGCTGCTGACCAGCAACGACGGCCTGCAGCGCATCGCCGGACAGGCGCAGACCGCACAGGCCAACGCCCTTCCCCTCCTCGCATCCGACGCCGGAGCCTGATGATGTCGACACGCACTCCCACGCTCACCATGCGTCTGGTCAGGCGCGCCGCGCGCCTGCTGATCCGCGCCCGCAAGCCCCTCGGCCTGCTGTTCCTGGCGATGACCGTCGCGTTGGGCCTCTCGGCCACCCAGACGCGCTTCGATGCCGGCTTCTCCAAGCTGATTCCCCAGGACCACGCCTTCATGGAGGCCTTCCACGAGCACGCCGATACCTTCACCGGCGCCAACCGCGTCATGGTCAGCCTGGAGTGGCAGGGTGAAGGCGACATCTACAACGCCGACTTCCTCGAGACCCTCAAGCAGGCCCACGACGAGGTCTACTACACCCCGGGCATCAACCGCACCACGGTGCGCTCGCTGTTCAGCCCCGAGGTGCGCTACGTCGAGGTGACCGAGTTCGGCTTCATGGGTGGGGTGGTGATCCCGTCGCGCTTCACGGCGAACGCCGAGGACCTGGCCAAGGTACGCTCCAACGTCGCCAAGTCCGGCCAGATCGGTAACCTGGTCGCCAACGACCAGACCGCGGCCATGGTGCAGGCGGAGCTGCTGGAGTTCGATCCCGAGACCGGCGAGCCGACCGACTACGCCGCCGTCGCCGAGCATCTCGAGAACATCCGCCAGACCCTCGCCGGCCCCGACGTGGAGGTGCAGATCATCGGCTTCGCCAAGGTGATGGGCGACGTCATGGCGGGCCTCACCACGGTGATGCTGTTCTTCGTCGCGGCCTTCCTGATCACCGCGATCCTGCTGTGGGTCTACTCCCGCTCCCTCAAGCTGACCCTGCTGGCGCTGATCGTGGCGCTGCTGCCGGTGGTGTGGCTGCTCGGCATCCTGCCGCTGATCGGCTACGGCATCGATCCCATGTCGGTGCTGGTGCCCTTCCTGATCTTCTCGATCGGCGTCTCCCATGCCGTGCAGATGACCAACGCCTGGAAGCAGGAGGTGCTGGCCGGGGCGACGCCGATCGAGGCCGCCGAGGAGGCCTTTCGCACCCTGGCGATCCCCGGCAGCGTGGCCCTGCTGGCCAATGCCCTGGGCTTTCTGGTGATCATGCTGATCGACATTCCCATGGTCCACGAGCTGGGGGTCACCGCCTGCCTCGGGGTGGCGCTGATGATCGTCACCAACAAGATGTTCATGCCGATCATCCTCTCGCACCTGACCCTGGAGCGCGTGGCGCGTAGCGACAGCGACGACGACCGGCCGCACCGCCTGTGGTGGGCGGTCTCCCACCTGGCGCGCCCGGGCCCGGCGCTGGTGAGCCTGGCGGTGATGCTGGTGCTGCTCGCCGGCGGCACCTACCAGTCACGGCACCTGCTGACCGGCGACATCGGCTCCGGCGTGCCGGAGCTGCGCGAGGACTCCCGCTACAACCGCGACAACGCGCGGATCATCCAGGAGTACTCGATCGGCATGGACGTGCTGTCGGTCTACGTCGAGCCCCAGGGCGTCACCGACGCCTGCCTCGACTGGGGGGTGCTCAACGCCGTGGATCGCTTCGACTTCCACATGCGCGGCGTCGACGGCGTGGAGTCGGTCTCCACCGTGGCCGGCCTCGCCCGGCTGCACGTCTCGGGCAACAACGAGGGCAACCCCCGCTGGCAGACCCTGCAGCGCTCCTCGATGGCGCTGCGCGCCGGCAGCGGCGCGGCCAATCCCGAGAACGGCCTGAACACCGCCAGCTGCGACACCATCAACATGATGGTCTTCCTGGAGAACCACGAGGACGCCACCCTCAAGCACGTGGTGGGCGAGATCGACGCCTTCATCGCAGAGAACGACAGCGAGCGAGTGGCCTTCCGCCTGGCGGGCGGCAATGCCGGCGTCGCCGCGGCCACCAACGAGGCGGTGGAGCATGCCGAGGCGCAGATGCTGATCTCGATCTTCGCCGCCATCTCGCTGCTCTGCTGGCTGACCTTCCGCTCCTGGCGCGGGGTGCTCTGCGTGGTGGTGCCGCTGATGCTGGTCTGCATCCTGTGCAACGCCCTGATGTCGCTGCTGGGGATCGGCCTCAAGGTCGCCACCCTGCCGGTGATCGCCCTGGGCGTCGGCGTGGGGGTCGACTACGGCATCTACATTTACGAGCGCCTGCAGCACGAGATGCAGGCCCACGGGGCCAGCCTGCGCGTGGCCTTCTATCGCGCCATGGAGCAGCGCGGCACCGCCGCCGTCTTCACCGCCGTGACCATGTCGCTGGGGGTGGGCACCTGGGCCTTCTCGGCGCTCAAGTTCCAGGCGGACATGGGGCTGCTGCTGGCCTTCATGTTCCTGGTCAACGTGCTGGGGGCGATCTTCCTGCTCCCCGCCCTCGCCAGCTGGCTGGGCGTCGAGCGGCGGGAACGCGCCGCCGCACCGGACGAGCAAGGCTGTCAGGCCTCAGCCGGCACGATCTGACCCGCGCGCGGATCGCCTCCCACGCCCGCCCCTTTCGGGGCGGGCGTTTTTGTTGGACCATGAGGCACGATCGATGCCGTTCGACTCCTGGCCGACGCTCACCCCCTATGCTCGCCGGAGGTGCCCGATGATCAGCGCCTGGAAACGCTAGGCCGTCTATCTTGCCCTGTCCTTCGTGATCCTCGGCGCCATGGAATATGCCCGCGCCGCTGCCGGCACGCAGACCGTCGCGACCGCGCCCTGTCAGGAAGCAACGTTGTGACGCCCTGTCCAACGCAGCGAAACATCAGGGCGATATGAAGCCGTTGGCACAGCTCAAAGCACGCGTCACGACAAGAAGGCCCGCGCCATGGCGCGGGCCTTTGCATTGGTGTCCGGATCAGATCTTGCGATGTCTCAATCAAGCCCTGGCCGGATCACCGCATTGCATGTCACGCGGAAACCGCCTCGCGATCGCCGCTCGCGGCGGGCAGGGTATTGAGGCGGGCGTCGTTGGGCGGGTGCTTGACGCACCACAGCCCGGCGGGATGATAGATGTAGGCCACGCAGCCGTTGCAGTTGTCGCAGCCGGACTCGGTGCGCACACCGCGGGCGAACTTGTCGACCAGGGCCGGATCGTGGAGCAGCGGACGCGCCATGGCCACGCACTCGAAGCCGTCGGCCATCAGGTCCGCCACGTTGGAAAGCGAGCGGGCGCCCCCCAGGTAGGCCAGCGGCAGGTCCACCGCGGCGCGGATCCGGCGCGAGTGCTCGAGGAAGTAGAGTTCCCGGAAGCTCACCCGCGGCGCACGCTTGGCCGCCATCCTGAGCGCGGCGAGGCTCAGCCGGTCGTCCTTGAGCACCTCGCCGAACGCCTCGAGGTTCAGGTTGCTGCCGAACATGAAGGAGGTCGACTCCACGTTGCGCCCGCCGGAGAGCACCAGCAGGTCGGCCCCCGCCGCTTCCAGGGCGCGGGCGGTGACGATGGCATCCTCCACCGTGGCCCCGCGGCGCACGCCGTCGGCGACGTTGATCTTGGCCAGCACCGCCAGCTCCTCCCCCACCGCCGCCTTGACCGCCGCCAGCACCCGGGCGGGAAAGCGCACCCGATTGGCCGCGTTGCCGCCGTGGTCGTCCCGGCGCCGGTTGGAGAGCGGCGAGATGAACTGGTTGAGCAGGTAGCCGTGGCCCATGTGCAGCTCCACGGCATCGAAGCCGGCCTCCCGGGCCAGCCGCGCCGCGGCGACGAACTCCTCGGTGACGGCGGTCATGTCGTCCTCGGTCATCGCCCGTTGCAGCAGGTTGCCCTTGAGCAGGCCCGCCGGATTGAAGCCCGACGACGCGCTCTGGGTACGCCCCCTGACCCGCATGCCGGTGACGAAGGAGCCGCCGTGGGTCAGCTGGGCCGAGATCGCCCCGCCCTCGGCGTGGACGGCGTCGGTCAGGGCGCGCAGATCAGGCAGGATCTCCCGGCGCATCCAGACCTGGTCCGGCAGGCTGCGGCCTACCTCGGCCACTGCCAGGTAGGCCACGGTGGTCAGCCCCACGCCGCCGGCCGCCAGCCGGCGATGATGCTCGACCAGGGCGCGGGTGGGTCGGCCGTGGCGGGCCATGGCCTCGTTGGTGGCCGACTTGATGAAGCGATTGCGCAGGGCCAGGGGGCCGAGGGTGATCGGAGTGAAGGCGCTGGAGGCGTCGCTCATGGCAGTCTCCCGTCGTGTCGTGATGGCTGGAGGAGATGTCTGTCGAGCGCCAGTGACGTCCGACAGACGAGGCCCTCAGGAAGCGTGGAAGGCGCGTCGCAGCTGCGCCTTGTCCACCTTGTTGGCGGCGTTCACCGGCAGCGCCTCAATGAGGCGCACGTGGCGCGGCACCTTGTAGTTGGCCATCTGCTCCCGGGCCCAGTCGATCAGCGTGTCCTCGTCCAGGGCGCGGCCGGCGCGGGGCACCACATAGGCGCAGCCGACCTCACCCTGACGCGGGTCGGGCACGCCGATGACCGCGCTCTGGGCGATCGCCGGGTGGGTGGCCAGGATCGCCTCGATCTCCGCCGGGTAGCAGTTGAAGCCGCCGACGATGTACATGTCCTTCAGCCGATCGGTGATCTGCAAGTAGCCCGCGGCGTCGCAGCGGCCGACGTCGCCGGTGTGCAGCCACCCCGCGGCGTCGATGGCCTCGGCGGTGGCGGCGGGATTCTCGAAGTAGCCCTGCATGACATGGAAGCCGCGCAGGCAGATCTCGCCGGTCTGCCCCGCCGGCAGCGCCTGGCCCGCCTCGTCGAGGATCGCGAGCTCGGTGCCGGCGATCGGCGTACCGCTGGTGGTGGCGATGGTCTCGGCCGCGTCATCGGGATCGCAGATGGTCGCCAGCCCGCCGCACTCGGTGAGGCCGTAGGCGGTGGTCACCACCGCGAAGCCGAGCTCGTCGCGCATGCGCTCGATGAGCACCGGCGGGATGGTGGCCGCCCCGGTCACGGCGACCCTGAGGCTCGTGAGGTCGGCCTCGGCCAGCCGCGGATGGGCCAGCAGCGACAGGTAGAGCGTCGGCGGCCCGGGCAGCACGCTGATCCGATCCCGGGCGATGCGCTCGAGGACCGCATCGGCGTCGAAGGTGGTCTGGGGCAGGATGGTCGCCCCCGCCAGCAGGCAGGAGAGCCAGCCGGCCTTGTAGCCGAAGGCGTGGAAGAAGGGATTGACGATCAGGTAGCGATCGCCCCGGCGCAGGCCGATCACTCGCACGTATTCGGCGAAGGCGCGCAGGTTCTGGCCGTGGCCGCTCATCACCCCCTTGGGACGGCCGGTGGTGCCCGAGGTGAAGAGCAGGTCCGAGAGGTCCTCGGGTCCCACCGCGGCCGCGCGGGCCCGGGCCGCGTCCTCGTCGACGGCCTCGCCCTCGGCCAGGAAGGCGGCCAGGGAGCGCGTGTCCGGTGGCGTCCCGGCAGCGCGCTCGCCGATCACCACCAGGGTCTCGAGGCTTGCCGGTCGGCGTCCGTCGAGCATGGCCGGATAGTCGACGCCGAGGAAGTCGCCCACCGAGAAGAGCAGTCGGGCGCCGCTGCGCGCCAGGATGTCCTCGGCCTCGCCGCCCTTCATGCGGGTGTTGAGCGGCACCAGCACGGCCCCGGCCAGGTGGATGCCGAGCGCCGCCAGCACCCAGTCGATGTCGTTGGGGGCCCAGATCGCCACCCGGTCGCCCTTCTCGATGCCCCGGGCCATCAGCGCCCGGGTCACCGCCAGCGCCGCCTCGGGCAGCTCGGCGTAGTCGATGCGCCGTCCCGACGCCTCCAGCGCCGGGGTGCCGGCGAAGCGTTCGGCGGCGGCCATCACCAGGGCGGGAATGCTCGCCACCTCGAGCGCCGCGGCGTCATCGTGGCGGCACGGCTGATCGGTGCGGTTCATGGCTTCGTCACTCATATGCTGATCACTGTCTGGCCGCTGGCGCCGCCGGTGACCAGCGCGACCTTGTCCTGCATCCGCGCGCTCATCGGCTCACCTCCGCCGTCTTCGGAGCGACGTCGTCGTGGACCTTGGCCTCACGCCGATCGGCGATGTCGTGGGTGGCGATATAGCCAAAGGTCATGGCCGGCCCCAGGGTCGAGCCCGCACCGGGATAGGCGTGGCCCATCACCGAGGCCGAGCAGTTGCCGATGGCGTAGAGGCCCTCGATGGGCGTGCCGTCGTCGCGCACCACCTGGGCGCGGGCGTTGGTCGAGAGTCCGCCCTTGGTGCCGATGTCGCCGGCATCGAGGCGCATGGCGTAGAACGGCGGCTTGCTCAAAGGCGCCAGACAGGGGTTGGGCGTGACGTTCTGGTCGCCGTAGTAGCGATCGAAGACGTTGCCGCCGCGCTCGAAGTCCAGGTCCTGGCCGGTGCGGGCGAAGCCGTTGATGCGTTCGGCGGTCGCCTCGAGGCCGTCGGCGTCCACGCCGATCTGCGCGGCCAGGTCCGCCAGGCTATCGGCCTTCCAGTAGACGCGGCCCTGCCAGTCGGCCGGTAGGCGGCCGTCCGGCTTGATCTGGGCCGGCATCAGCGGCCCCATGGCGTAATGGAAGCGGAAGTGGCCGTCGAAGATCACCCAGGCGGGGATGCTCTTTCCCTCGGTGGCCGCGTTGTCGCGGTACATGGCGTCGACGAACTCGAGATAGGGCGCGGCCTCGTTGACGAAGCGCTTCCCCTCGCCGTTGACCACGATGGCCCCGGGGAAGGCGCGCTCGGCGAAGACGCCGCGCGCCTTGTCCTCGCCCGGCACGCTGATGGTCGGCGCCCACCAGGCGCGCTCGAGCAGCGCGGTGGCCGCCCCCGCCGCCTGCCCGGCCTCCAGGGCGGCGCCGGTATTGTTGCCGGGCGGCGTGGCGCTCCACTCGCGGCGGCTGGGCGTGGGCAGGTAGCGCTCGCGCAGGGCGGGATTCTGCTCGAAGCCGCCGGAGGCCAGGATCACGCCCTGCCTGGCGCGGAGGGCGAGGGTCTGGCCGTCGCGCTCGACCACCACCCCGGCGACGCGCCCCTCCTCGAGGATCAGCTCGCGAAAGTCGGTGTTGCGCCACAGCGGCACCCGGCGATCCATCAGCGAACGTCGCAGCGAGGCGACCAGGGCATGTCCCAGCGCCGAGCGGCGATCGCGCTTGCTGCGGCGGCGCCACTTGAGGTCGAACTTGTAGCGCGCCATCAGCCACAGGATCATCAACCGCCAGCCCCGCTCCCGGGCCATGGCCTTGTGGGCGTGGCGGGCCGTCCAGGCGATGCGCCCCATCAGTAGGGTCGAGGGCGAGGCCGGGCGCAGGTGCTCGAGCTCCTCCGCCAGCACGCTGGTGTCGAACAGCTCCGGGTCCAGGGTCCGGCCGCCCGCCAGGGAGCCCGGCAGGTGCGGATAGTAGTCGGGGTACTTGTCGGCGACCGCGTAGCGCACCCGACTGCAGGCCTCGAGTTCCTCGATCATCCGCGGGGCGTTGTCGAGGTAGGCGTCGAGCCGCTCGGGCTCGACCCGGCCCTCGGTGGCGGCCTGCAGGTAGCGCAGCGCCTCCTCGCGGCTGTCGTGCCCGCCCCTGGCACGAAAATGCGGGTTGTTGGGGATCCAGATGCCGCCGCCCGACAGCGCCGAGGTGCCGCCGTACTTGTCGCTCTTCTCGATCACCAGGGTCGAGAGCCCCTGGTCGGCGGCGAAGATCGCCGAGGTCATGGCGCCCGCGCCGGAGCCGACCACGACGACATCGAAGGTGTCTGTGCACTGTGCCAGTGAGGTCATCGCGCTGTTCTCCCTTCATGGAGTCCGTTGCTTAGGGGTCCGTGCCCGATAGGGGTGGCGATAGGGGCGGCGTCGCCGCGGCCCGCCGTGAGGCAAGACCGGGCGGCACCCCGGCCATCGCGACGGCCGAGGGAACGGATCGGTATCGATGATGATGCGAGCCGCCGCGTGGCGGCTCATCGTCAGAGCGGACTAGGGCCGGCCGGCCCGGGGTCAGGCCGAGGCGGGAGAGGCGGCCTCGCCGGCATCGTGTTCGGCCAGGAACGCCTGCTTCAGTCGTCGCTTGATCAGCTTGCCCGCCGGGTTGCGGGGCAGCGGCTGCTGGCGCACGACGATCTCCGCGGGCACCTTGTAGCCGGCCAGGGAAGCCGCCACGTGGGCGCGCAGCGTCTCGGCGTCGATCGCCTCGTCGTCGAGCACGCTGACGGTGGCGATCACCGCCTCCCCGGCCTCGGGGTCGGGGACACCGAAGACGGCGGCCTCGACCACCGCGGGATGCGTCATCAGGCAGGATTCGATCTCGGCGGCGGCGATGTTCTCGCCGCTGCGGTTGATGACGTCCTTGAGGCGATCGACCACGTAGAGGAAGCCCTCCTCGTCGCGATAGCCCAGATCACCGGTATGCAGCCAGCCGTCGACCACCGTCTCGCGGGTGGCCCGCGGGTTGCCCCAGTACTCGCGCATCAGCGACACGCCGCGCAGGCAGATCTCGCCGACCTCGCCGTGGGGCAGCGCGGTGCCGTCGGGCGACGTCACGCGCAGCGCCATCAGCGGCGAGATCAGCCCGGCGCTGCGCGGGTTGGCGGCGAAGAGGTCGCCGGAGATCGCCGCCCCCACGCCGTTGGTCTCGGTCATGCCGAAACCGATGCCGAGCATCTTGTTCGGCAGCCGCGCCAGCACCGAATCGATCAGGTCCTCGGACAGCCCCGCCCCGCCGAAGCCCAGCGCCATCAGGCTGGACTGGACCTCCGGCGCGTCGAACTCGGCCTCGTTGATCAGCTGGCGCACCATCGAGGGGGCACCATTGAACTGGGTCACGCCCTCCTCGCGCATCAGCGCCAGGGCCTCGCGGGGTTCCCAGCGGTGCAGGAACACAAGCCGGCGCCCGTGACGCAGGGCGCTCAGCAGCTGGGCGTGCAGCCCGCTGACGTGAAACAGCGGCACGGCGGTCAGGGTGGTGGGCGTGAGACCGCTCTGCTGGATGCGCGCCACGGTCTCCGGCGAGCTCATCCCGGACAGGGCGCCGATGAAGTCGATGTTCATCATCGCCTGGCAGACCGCGCGCTGGGTCGAGAGTACGCCCTTGGCGCGGCTGGTGGCGCCGGAGGTGAAGAGGATCAGGGCGGGATCGTCGGGGTCCGGCGCCACCTCGGGCGGCGCCGCTGCCAGGGTGGCCACCGCGTCGGCATAGTCGTGGACCGCCACCCCCGGCGCCTCGGTCACCGGCTCGCCGAGGCGCAGCACGGCGCAGTCCGCCACGCCCGGGTCGCCCTCGAGCCGCGCCAGCCGATCGCTGTCGCAGCACAGCCAGCGGGGCGCGAGATCCTCTACGGCCTGGCGCAGCTCGTTGCCGAGCCCGAAGCTGTTGATCGGCGCCGGCACCGCGCCGAGCAGCGCGGCGGCGGTGAAGGCCACCGCCCACTCCGGCCGATTGCGCATGGCGATGGCGATCCGCTCACCGGGCGCTACCCCGCGGGCATGCCACCAGCCGGCCAGGGCGTCGACCTCGGCGAAGAAGCGCGCGAAGCTCCAGCGATCGCCGCGATAGATCATGAAGATCGCGTCGCCGTGGCGTCGGCCCTCGTTGAGCAGCGCCGGCAGCGAGGCCGGCGCGTGGCGGTAGGCGGGAAGAGATTGCCCGGCCACCGCCACCTCGGTCAGTTCGAAGGGCGCCCCGGCCTGGGTCAGCTGCGAGCAGATCTCGCTGGTGGGCATGCGCTCGTACATTATTGTTGTCTCCATTTTTCAGCGTTGCGTCGAACTTCGGCCGCTCAGTCGCCGGTCGTCGGGTAGAAGCCGTCGACGCTCCGGTGCGGCCGCCTGACGAGCTCGCCACGGCGCCGCAGCCAGGACAGATGGGCCAGGGCCTCGCCGAGGGCGAGCAACTTCTCGGTGGGGGGCAAGGCGCGGGGGAACAGGCAGACCATGGCGTCGAAGGCGGTGAAACCCGGTGAGCGATCGGCGAGCGCCCGGATCAGCGCGAACTGGCGCTCGTGATGCTCATGCAGCTGGCGTACCCGCTCCGGCAGCTGCCGGAACACCGGGCCGTGGGAAGGCAGCACCAGGGTATCCGGCGCCAGGGTCGCCAGCCGATCGAGGGAGGCCAGCCAGCCTCCCAGCGGATCGGCCTCCGGCTCGACGTTGCTGACCATCACGTTGGAACTGATCTCCGGCAATAGCTGGTCGCCGGCGATCAGCAGGCGATCCTCGGGCGCATAGAGGCAGACGTGCTCCGGCGAGTGGCCCTCGCCGATGATGACGCGCCAGTCGCGCCCGCCGATGGCCAGGCGATCGTCATCGCGCAGGCGATGGAAGGCCTCGGGATGCGGCGGCCGATGGGCGTAGTGGCGAAAGGCCGCGAACATGGCGTCGATATCGTCGGCGGGCATGCCCGCCCGTTCATAGAAGTGGCGCTGGTCCTCCGGCAGGGGCGGCGCCTGGGCGCTGGCCAGCGCCCGCATCGAAAAGTATTCCCCGTGACTCATGTAGAGCGGCAGGCCGAAGCGCTCCATCAGCCAGTGCGCCAGGCCGATATGGTCGTGATGGAAGTGGGTACAGATCAGCGCCTTGAACGGCAGCCCCTCGAGGCGTTCGGCGGCGAGCCGCTCCCACACCTCGCGCCCCCGGGCGGTGTTCAGTCCCGTGTCGACCAGCCACCAGCCGTCGTCATCGCGCAGCAGGTAGACGTTGATGTGATCCAGCGTCATGGGCATCGGCACCCGGGCCCAGAGCACCCCCTCGGCGACCGTCTGCACCTCGCCAAGCGCCGCCGGCGTGGCGAAGGGATACTCCAGGGCGTCTCGCTCCCGGCGCTTGCGGTGGGTGCGCTGCGCATCGCTGACCGTCATGCCGTCTCTCCCGTCCAGAATCCTCGTCCCAGCTGGCGGGATGCCGACTGGGTCATCGTCAATCTAGAAGCCTCGGGGCATCGACCAATACGTCCAAAAGGACGATGTGGCCAAGGGACGGCCCGTCGACGATGCCGACGTCCCTGGCGCCCGGCGAGTCTCCCGGGCCTACCAACCTACCCCCTGCCACCGAGGTGATCCATGTCGGCATCCGATCGGGCCGCGCCCGCCGCCGGCTGGCGCGCGCACCTGAGCCTCACCCTGCTCGCGCTGGTCTATGTGTTCTCGTTCATCGACCGCAACGTCATCGCCATCGTCATCGAGCCCATCAAGCTCGAGTTCGGCGCCTCCGACACGGTCATGGGCCTGCTGACCGGGATCGCCTTTGCGCTGCTCTACGCGATGCTGGGCGTGCCGCTGGGGCGCATGGCCGACCGCGGTGCCAACCGCCGCAACATGGTGGCGGTCTGCTGTGGGCTGTGGAGCCTGGCGACCATGGCCTGCGGCATGGCGCAGCAGTTCTGGCAGCTGCTGCTGGCGCGCATGACCGTGGCCATCGGCGAGGCCGGCGGCATGGCCCCCTCGGTATCGATGGTCGCCGACCTCTATCCCCGCGAGCGCCGCTCGCTGGCCATGAGCCTGTTCATGATGGGGCCGCACCTGGGGCTGCTGGTGGCCATGGTGCTGGGCGGCTGGCTGGCCCAGACCTATGGCTGGCGGGTCACCTTCCTGGCCTTCGGCGCCCCCGGCCTGCTGCTGGCCCTGCTGCTGCGCCTGACCCGGGAGCCCCAGCGCGGCGCCCAGGACGCCCCGGGGAGCACCGCCGGACCGGACACCTCGCTGTGGCAGCAGCTCGGTACGCTGGTGGCGATCCGCGGCTTCGCCCTGCTCTGCCTGGCCTGCGGCCTGGCGGGGATGGCGGGCTACGGCTACGGCATCTGGGCGCCCACCTTCCTGCTGCGCACCCACGGCCTCGGCATGGCCGAGGCCGGCCTGCTGTTCGGCATCGCCAGCGGCCTGAGCGCGGCGGCGGGCGCGCTGTTCAGCGGCTGGTACTGCGACCGGCTGTGTCGTCACGACACCCGCTGGCAGCTCGGCATGCCGCTGCTCGGCGTGCTGATCAGCATTCCCATGGGGATCGCCTTCGTGCTGTGGCCGGCCACCGGCGCCTGGCAGCTCGGCGAGCTGCGGGTGCCCCACGCCATGCTCTTCGCCGCCGGCTTCGGCTTCTTCAACAGCTGGTGGCCGTCGCTGGCCTATGCCGCCACCAGCCACATGCTCAACGCCCATCAGCGCGCCCTGGGCGCGGCCCTGCTCAACCTCGGCATCACCCTGCTGGGGGCCGGCTTCGGGCCGCTGCTGTCCGGGATCCTCAGCGACGCCTTCACCGCCTCCATGGGGCCGGACGGGCTGCGCTACGCCCTGGCGAGCATCCTCTGCCTGCTGCTGGTGACGGCCCTGCTGCTGGCCATCGCCATTCCCCACTACCAGCAGCGCACCCGGGCCATGGGCGACGCCTCCACCGCACCGCAGGCGACCTCGGGGGCGTGAGGCCCCTTCTCGCGACCCGGTCGGGCCATATCGTCCAAACAGGGTATGAGCTTCCCGAGGACAGACTCGACAATCGGGTCGACAGGCACGCCACTCGTCCAACACAGTTAACAAGAGGAGCATCAGATGGCGACTTCCCAGGACTATCGTCTCGGTGATTTCACCTTCCCGCGGGGCTGGTTCATGATCGCCACCTCCGCGGAGGTCAACACCCACAAGCCGCTGGCCCTGCGCTTCTTCGGCCGCGACTTCGCCCTCTACCGCGGCCAGGAGACCGGGCGCATCGTGCTGCTCGACGCCTACTGCCCGCACATGAAGACCCACCTGGCGGCGCGTAACGACACCTCCTACGTGATCATCGATGGCGGCGGCACCAACGTCGAGGGCGACAGCATCCGCTGCCCCTATCACGCCTGGCGCTTCGGGCCCGACGGCCAGTGCGA
>JAWWBV010000011.1:0-19806 GCA_033720795.1 Halomonas sp.
CCGCCGGTCATCGCCCGTCACTCCGCATCCCGTCCCTCCTCATCGCGACGTTCCATCAGCCAGGCCATCAGGCCGATCACCGCACCCCAGGCGAGGAAGACGTAGGGCACCAGCCAGCTGATGCCGCCCGCCGAGGAGGCGGCGATCAGCACCAGCGGCGGCGAGAAGAGCAGCGCCGCCAGCACGATCAGGGCGACCAGGCGCTCCTTGCGGCGAGGCGTGTTCACGAGGCGTAGGCGTCCTCCCGGTCGAGGGCACTGGCCTGGAGGGCCAGCACCTGCTCCAGGGTCTCGATGCCCCGGGCCTCCAGGCGCGGCAGCAGCGCGAGCCACAGCTCCGCCGTGACCCGCGCATCGCCCAGGGCGGTGTGGCGGGTGCCGGGCGGGAAGCTCAGGTCGTAGCGGTCGGCCAGGCTGTCCAGGTCGTGACCGTCGAGGCTCTCGTCCAGCGCGCGGGAGAGCAGCAGGGTGTCGAGCACCGGCATGTCGAAGCTGACGCCGCCCCCGGGCGGCTGGATGGCCAGCAGGTCGAAGGCGGCGTTGTGGGCGAGGATCACCGCCTCGCCGATGTAATCGCGAAAGCGCGGCAGGGCCACGGAGAGCGGCGGGGCGCCGGCGACGTCGTCGTCGGTGATGCCGTGGATGGCGGTGCTGGCCGGGGGGATGGGGCGCTCGGGATCGACGCGCAGGTCGAAGACGTCGTCGGCCAGCAGCCGGGCGTTGACGATGCGACAGGCCCCGATGCTCACCACGGTGTCGCCGCGGCGCAGCTCCAGGCCGGTGGTCTCGGTGTCGAAGGCGACCACGTCGAGGGTGCGCAGGGGGCGTGCCGCCAGCTCGGCGTCCGGCGGGGGCATCTCGGCGATGCCGAAGTCGTGGAACTCCGGGCGCGGCGGGGTGCGCGGACGCGGTGGGGCGACCCGGTCGGCTGCCGGCAGTGGCAGGCGCAGCCGGGCATGCAGGCCGTCGTCGTCGGCCAGGCTCCAGGCGTCGCTGCCGTGCTGGCGCAGCACGTCGGCGACGCGGGGCGCGAAGGGCAGGGCGTCCAGGCGCTCGCCGTGCCACGCCTCGAGCTGGGCCTCGCCGAGCACCCCGCCTCGCCAGATCAGGTCCAGGTAGACCCGCCGGTTGCCCAGGCACACCTCGCCCTCGAGCGCCTCCCGGCCCGCGTGGCTCGCCAGTCGCGGCAGCAGCGAATCGAGCAGCGCCAGTAGCGCCGGGGCATCGGCCTTGAGCCAGGCGGGCATGCCGATGGGCGTGATCGTGACGCCGTTTCTGCCGTGGCGGGCGGCGAGCGACGCCCAGAGGTCGTTGGACCACAGGTCGACCAGCCGCTCGCCCTGGCGGTGCATCTCCTCCATCACCCGGCCCATCTGCTCGAGCTGGTGCGCCAGCGCCCGGCCCTCCTCGTCGATCACCGCCTCCAGCCGCTGGCCCAGCTCGCCGGTCGGCGTGGCCGTGCGCACGCCGATCAGGGCGTCGGCGGCGCTGCACAGGCTCGCGCTGTGGCGGCGCAGGGGCGGCAGCATCTCGGCGAGCTGGGCGCGGGCCCCCATCTCGCTGGACCAGGCCGCGGTGGTGTCGGTGAGGGTCAGCAGGGTCTCCCGGTGACTGTGGGGCACGCGGCGCAGCACCGCGTGCAGCCAGCGCTCGCCGCAGGGCACCAGGAGCTCTCGGGGGGCGCCGTCGTCGGGCAGCTCGCCCAGGGCATCCTCGAGGCTCGAGATCGGCAGCAGGGCGTCGAGCCGCTTGCCGAGCCCGAGGCCCGGGTGGTCCTCGAAGAGCGTCTCGGCGGCCTGGTTGAAGAGCAGCAGCCGGCGGTGGTGATCGCAGAGCAGCAGCGGCGTGTCGAGGACCTGGAGCAGGGTCTCGAGCTCCTGGCGCACGCGGGTCGCGCTGAGCGCCCCCTCGGCGTGGGCGGTGGCCAGGCGCTCGCGGTCGGCGCGCCAGGCCTCGCGCACGCGCATCAGGTCGGGGCCGAGGCCCTTGAGCCAACCCTCGGGGGGATAGTCCTGGCGGGCGTCGGGCTTGGCCACCAGGCGGGCCAGCTGCACCTGCAGGTGGCGCAGCGGCGTGAACAGCTGGCGCTCGAGCAGCAGGCCGACCAGGAAGATGGTGCCGCCGCCGGAGAGGCAGCCGAGCCATAGCCAGACCCTCGCCAGGCCGGTGAGCCCGGCCAGGCCGTCGAGCCACAGGGCGAAGAGGATGCCGCCGAAGATGCTGATGCCGCTGAGCAGCAGCCACAGGCCGATCAGCCGCTGGCGGCGGGGCAGGCTCTTGCTGCGCCGGCCCATCAGGAGGCCTCGGCGAGCAGCGTCTTGACCTTCTCGACCAGCGCCTGGGTCGAGAAGGGCTTGGTGACGTAGTCGTCGGCGCCCAGGGCGAGGCCCTTCTCGCGCTCCACCTCGCGGCCATGGGCGGTGAGCATGACGATCGGCAGTCGCGCGTGGGCGGGGTCGGCGCGCAGGCGCTCGAGGACGTCGAAGCCGCTGATGCCCGGCAGGCTGATATCGAGCAGCAGCAGGTCGGGGGCCGCCTCGGCAATGCGTGACAAGGCGCTTTCGCCATCCTCGGCGGTGTCTACCTCGAAGCCGGCCTGCTGCATCAGGAACTCCAGGGACAGGACGATGTTGGGCTCGTCATCCACCACCAGCACCTTGGCCATGGTGCTCTCCTTTATCGTTGTGAAGGCTCCACTGCGTGAGGTCTCGGCGTGCGCGGTCTTGCCTGCCTGCGTTCATGCAGCGTTACCGATCAGTTTAGTGGCCGCCCGAGGGTGGGCAAAGACGACCTTGGCAGGAGATGGGGCGCCGCGGCGTGCTAGGGTGGCGGGGATCACCCGGACCCCGGGGCAGCGACCAAGGAGAGAGGCATGATCAAGGTGCACCATCTGGAGAACTCCCGCTCGCAGCGCGTCGTGTGGCTGCTCGAGGAGCTGTCCGCCGACTACGAGATCGTCACCTACGCGCGCGACGCGCGCACCAAGCTGGCGCCCGCCGCGCTGCGCGAGGTGCATCCGCTGGGCAAGTCGCCGGTGATCACCGACGAGGCGCGGGACGGTCGGGTGGTGGCGGAGTCGGGGGCGATCCTCGAGTACCTGGTCGAGCGCTTCGAGGCGCAGGACGCCCTGGTGCCGCCGGCGGGCAGCGAGGCGCGCGAGCGCTACCGTTTCTGGCTCCACCACGCCGAGGGCTCGGCGATGCCGCCACTGGTCATGCGGCTGGTATTTGCCAGCCTCGGCAAGCCGCCGGTGCCGTCACTCGCCAGGCCCATCGGCCGGCTCTTCGCTCGCGGCGTGGAGCAGCAGTTCCTCGCGCCGCAGATTCGCCGCCTGAGCGACTATTGGGAGGCCGAACTCGAGCGCGCGCCCTGGTTCGCCGGCGAGGCCTTCAGCGCGGCGGATATCCAGATGAGCTTCCCGCTGCTGGCGCTGGAGGCCGGTGGTGGCCTGGCCGAGCACCCGCGGCTGCGCGCCTTCCTGGCGGCCTGCCGCGAACGCCCCGCCTATCGGCGCACGGTCGAGGCAGTAGGGGAGTTCAGCCTGGCGTGAACGCCCTTGTGGTCATTGCCTGGAAGCTTCGAACATCCATCCTATTTGTTCATAGTGCGGTGACGGATCCTGGTCGGGCTATGAGCTCATCCAAATCCGGGTGAGGAGGTCGAGAACAGGATCAAGTCCGTGCCCAGGCGGCCAGGCCTGGTGATGGCTCAGGCGGCGCTCAGTCCCGAGGCCGGTCGACCCTCGGTCCCAGCGGCCCCAGCCACAGCCAGACCTGCAGGATCACCAGCACCGGCAGTAGCCAGACCGGCGCGCCGGTCACCGCGTTCAGCACCAGGTGCAGGAAGAAGGCGGTGATGCCGGCGGTGAGGCCCACCAGCGGGAAGCGCAGGGGGCGCTCGCGGCCCGGCAGGCGGGAGAGGCGAAACGCCGTGCCGACGACGGTGCCGAAGACGGCGGACAGGCTCAGGGGAAGCAGGAGATCCAGCATGTCGAGTCTCTTGTCGGAGAATGGGGCGAGGGGCAAAGGGGGCGCGGGCTCACTCACCTCGGCGCAGCAGCCGCTCGCGCAGGGCGACCTCCGCGCGCCCCAGCCATTCATGCAGGGCGCGGGTGCTCTGATGCAGGTGATAGACCCGGGGCATCCAGGCGGCGAGGCCGGCCGGCGGGGGGCTCGCGAACTCGGTCGGGGCCGGCGTCACGAGAAGGCCCGCGCGCTCGAAGGCGGCCTGCGCCCGGGGCAGGTGCCAGGCCTGGGAGACCAGCGCGACGCGCTCGATGCCGCTCGCGCCCAGCATCTCGGCGCTGAGGCGGGCATTCTGGGCGGTGTCTCGGCTGCCGCCTTCCATCCAGCGAACCGGCACCTCGAACACCTCGCGCAGGGCCGCGGCCATCAGGCTCGCCTCGGCGCTGTGTTCGTCATGGCCTCGGCCACCGCTGACCAGGATCGGCAGCCCGGTCTGGCGGTGCAGGTGGGCGCCGTAGGCCAGTCGCCGCCAGCTGGCATTGGCCGGGGCGTCGCCCCAGCCGAATTCAGGCGCATCGAAGTCGCGACCGCCGCCGAGGATGACGATGGCCTGGGCCTCGCGGAGCTGACTCGGGCCGACCGGCGCCGGCGGCTCGAGGCCCTGGCGCAGGGCGTGGCTGGCGACCGGGGTGGCCAGGACGAGCAGCCCGCCCAGGCCCAGCACCACCAGCAGGCCGCCGAGCAGCCGCCAGTGCGACCAGAGGGCGAGCCCCAGCAGGGTCAGCAGCACGTTGATCAGCGGGGGAAACAGCAGGGTCTCGAGTATCGCCATGGTGAGGGGCTTCTTGTTGTTGTGATGGTGTGGCGGTGTGGGGCTCGCCGGAGCGCCCTAGAGGTCGATCTTGTCCTTGAACTCGCAGAGGTCCTCGATGACGCAGCTGCCGCAGCGGGGCTTGCGGGCCAGGCAGGTGTAGCGGCCATGCAGGATCAGCCAGTGGTGGGCATCCTGGCGGAACTCCCGGGGCACGTGGCGCAGCAACTTCTGCTCGACCTCGTCCACGTTCTTGCCCTTGGCGATCCCGGTGCGGTTCGAGACGCGGAAGATATGGGTGTCCACGGCGATGGTGGGTTCGCCGAAGGCGGTGTTCAGGACCACGTTGGCGGTCTTGCGCCCCACGCCCGGCAGCGCCTCCAGGGCCTGGCGGGTGCGCGGCACCTCCCCCGCGTGCCGATCGACCAGGATCCGGCAGGTCTTCATCAGGTTCTCGGCCTTGGTGTTGTACAGGCCGATGGTCTTGATGTGCTCCTTCAGGCCGTCGAGGCCCAGCTCGAGGATCGCCTGGGGCGTGTTGGCCACCGGGAAGAGCCGGGCCGTGGCCTTGTTGACGCCTACGTCGGTGGCCTGGGCCGAGAGCAGCACCGCGGCGAGCAGCTCGAAGGGCGTAGACCAGTGAAGCTCGGTGGTCGGCTCGGGGTTGTGATCGCGCAGCCGCGCGAAGATCTCGAAGCGTTTCTGGGCGTTCATGATCGGCTCGTCAGGAAGCGGCGGGATTCGGGGCGGCTCGGGCCTCGTCGAGGAGCCGCTGGGCGGCGTCGACTTGCTGTCGCGCCGACTCCCGGGCGGCCGCGTCGCCCTGGCGCTCGGCATGGGCCTGCTGCTGGCGGGCGCGGCGCAGTGCCTGCTCCGCCGCCTTGACGGCCATCTGCCGCTGACGCTGGGGCGAGGGGCCGGCCGCGGGCATACCGGCACCGGACGAGTTACCCGCGCGCTGGCGCTGCTGGATCAGCCGTTTCTGGCGCTCCAGGCGCTTCTCGCGCGCTTCCCGCGCCAGGCGCCGCTCGCGGGCCCGATGACGACGCCGGCCCAGTTCGGCGCGGCGCGCCAGGTAGGCCTCGCGTTCCGCGTCGCTCTCGGCGGCTTCCCAGGCGGGGTGGGGCAGCAGGTCGATGCAGTCCACGGGGCAGGGCGCCACGCAGAGCTCGCAGCCGGTGCACTCGTCGGCGATGACCGTGTGCATGCGCTTCGCGGCGCCGAGGATGGCGTCCACCGGGCAGGCCTGGATGCACTTGGTGCAGCCGATGCACTCGTCCTCACGGATCCAGGCGACCAGCGGCGACTGGGCCGGCTCGGCGAGCGGCAGCGGCGCGCGGCCGGTCAGCTCGGCCAGCCGGGCCACCGTCGCCTCGCCCCCGGGCGGGCAGCGGTTGATCGCCTCGCCGTCGACGATCGCCTCGGCGTAGGGGCGACAGCCGGGCTGGCCGCACTTGCCGCACTGGGTCTGGGGCAGCAGGGCGTCGACCGCTTCGATCAGCGCGGCGCGCGAGGCGTCAGCGGTTGGCGTCACCACGGTCGCTCAGCTGACCCGCTGGCCCGGCTCGGCGCCGGAGTCGGGGCTGAGCAGATAGATGCCGTCGTCGTTGCCGGCGGCGAGCACCATGCCCTCGGAGACGCCGAAGCGCATCTTGCGCGGGGCCAGGTTGGCCACCATCACGGTCAGGCGCCCCTCCAGGGCCTCGGGGGCATAGGCGGCGCGGATGCCGGCGAACACGGTGCGGCTCTCGCCGCCCAGGTCCAGGCTCAGCTTGAGCAGCTTGTCGGCCTTCTCGACGTACTCGGCCTTGGCGATTCGCGCGATGCGCAGGTCGACCCTGGCGAAGTCGTCGAAGGCGATCTCGTCGGCGATGGGTGTCTCGGCCAGGGGCCCCTTGGCGGCCTCCTTCAGTTTCTGCTCTTCCACCAGATCCTCCTTCGATGCCGACATCATGGCATCGATCTTGTCGCGCTCGACGCGGGTCATCAGCGGCTTGAACTTGGCGATCTCGTGATCCACCAGCAGGGTGTGGCGGCTGTGCCAGTCGAGGCTCTCGAGCTTCAGGAAGTCGCGGGCCTGGTCGGCCATGGCCGGCACCACCGGGGCGAGGTAGACCATCAGCTGGCGGAACAGGTTGATGCCCACCGAGCAGATGTCGAGCACCTCCTGCTCGCGGCCCTCCTGCTTGGCCAGCACCCAGGGCTCGGCCTCGGCGATGTAGGTGTTGGCCTCGTCGGCCAGCTCCATGATGCGGCGCATGGCGCGGCCGAACTCGCGGGCCTCGAACTCGGCGGCGATCTCGTCACCGGCGGCGATGAAGCGCGCGACCATCTCGGGCTCGCTGCAGTGAGCGGAGAGCCGGCCGCCGCCGAGCTTCTTGACGAAGCCGGCGCAGCGGCTGGCGATGTTGACCACCTTGCCGACCAGGTCGCTGTTGACCCGCGCGGCGAAGTCCTCGAGGTTGAGGTCCAGGTCGTCGACCCGAGAGGTGAGCTTGGCGGCGAAGTAGTAGCGCAGGTACTCGGGATTCAGGTGGTCGGCGTAGGTGGCCGCCTTGATGAAGGTACCCCGCGACTTGGACATCTTGGCGCCGTTCACCGTCACGAAGCCGTGGCAGTTGACGGCCGTGGGGGTACGGAAGTCGGCGCCGTGGAGCATGGCCGGCCAGAACAGCGCGTGAAAGTAGACGATGTCCTTGCCGATGAAGTGGTAGACCTCGGCGTCCGAGTCCTGGCGCCAGTAGGCGTCGAAGTCGAGCCCCTCCCGCTCGCAGAGGTTCTGGAAGCTCGCCAGGTAGCCGATCGGCGCGTCGAGCCAGACGTAGAAGTACTTGCCCGGCGCATCGGGGATCTCGAAACCGAAGTAGGGGGCGTCACGGGAGATGTCCCACTCGTTGAAGCCTGACTCGAACCACTCCATCAGCTTGTTGCGGATCTGCGGCTGGACGTGCTCGTCGTCGATCCAGGCCTTCAGGAAGTCGGCGAAGTCCGGCAGCTTGAAGAAGTAGTGGGTGGAGGTCCTCACCTCGGGGGTGGCCCCGGAGATCGCCGAGACCGGATCGATCAACTCGGCCGGGGTGTAGGTGGCACCGCATGCCTCGCAGTTGTCGCCGTACTGGTCCTCGGCCTGGCACTTCGGGCAGGTCCCCTTGATGAAGCGGTCGGCCAGGAACAGTCCCTTCGCCGGGTCGTACATCTGCTCGATGTCGCGGGTGGCGATGTGCCCCTTGTCGCGCAGCCGGGTGTAGATCAGCTCGCTGAAGTGGCGGTTCTCCGCCGAGTGGGTCGAGTGGTAGTTGTCGAAGGCCACCCCGAAGCGGGAGAAATCGGCCTGGTGGTCGCGGGAGACGCGTTCGATCAGCGCCTCCGAGGTGATGCCCTCCTGCTCCGCGCGCAGCATGATCGCGGTGCCGTGGGCGTCGTCGGCGCAGACGTAGTGGCACTCATGGCCGCGACTCTTCTGGAAGCGCACCCAGATGTCGGTCTGGATGTACTCCAGCAGATGGCCCAGGTGGATGTCGCCGTTGGCGTAGGGCAGGGCGCTGGTGACCAGGATCTTGCGCGGGGCGGTATTCGACATGGTGGCTCTGAGGTTCCGTAAGCGTGGTAGATGGCGGCCGACTCGACGCCGGGGCGAAGTCGAGGCCGCCATGCGACATATCCGTGAAATCAGGGCTGGGATTGTAGCATCTTCCTCCCCCGCTGCACCCGCCGTCGATCGCCGGCCTGGCCGAGGGAGACGATCGTCGCCCGTCGGCGTGGGGGCGGCGAGGAGGCCGGGCTAGACTGAGGAAGGAGGCCCGTGCCATCGTGCGGTGCCGGCTCGGCCGGGACGCTCCCCGCGACGGAGGCGGTGACGCCCTCGGTGGCCGGTGGCGGTCGTCACACGGGCAAGGGAAGGCGATATGAGATTCGAGCCGCGGCATGGGAAGCAGGCGCTGCTGGCACTCATGCTGCTGGCGGGGCTGGTGGCGCTGGGGCTGTGGGTCCACCAGGCGGGATGGATCGATCCGGTGCGTCTGGAGCGGCTCGGCCTGAGGCTGGGCCCCTGGGGGCCGCCGATGCTGGCGGGCGTGATGGCGCTCACGGTGGTGGTCGGCCCCATCCCGACCATGGTGGTCAGCGTGGCGGCGGGCATGATCTACGCGCCCCCGCTGGCCTTTCTGCTCAGCATGGCCGGGGCCCTGGCGGGCGCCGGCCTGAGCTTCTGGATCGCCCGGCTGGCGGGGCGGCCGGTCATCGAACGGCTACTGCATGGGCATGTCGCCCTGTTTCCGGAGTGCCCGCAGCGCATTCTCTTCGTCATGGTGCTCGTGGCGCGGCTGATCCCCGTCGTCTCCTTCGCGCTGATCAGCTATGCGGCGGGACTCACGGCGCTCACCACCGGGCGCTTCCTGGTGGCGACGGCGCTGGGCATGGCACCGATGACGCTGATCTACGTGCTGGCCGGAAAGGGCATCGCCATCGACAGCGGCTGGGCGATGGCGGTGGGGGCGGCGGTCGTCTGCCTGCTGATCGCGCTGCCGAGGATGGTCGATGCCGGATGGGTCCCGCTGCCGGCGCGCTGGCGAGACTTCGTCGACCACCTTCGCCATCCTCGCTAGTCGAGACGGCGAGGCCTCCCCGCCGGCGGTCGCCATCCGCTGCCGTCGTGGCCTGGTCCCGAGGAGTGCCCGTGGCGATTCAGCCCGTTGCCGCCTGGCGATAGACCCCGAAGTGATCGAGCCCCCGGTCGGCGAGATGCAGCGCCTGCATGCGGCTCATCACGCCCTGGTCGCAGTAGAGCAGGTACTCGCGGTCGGCGGGCAGGTGCTGGGCCTGATCCTGAAGCTCGTAGAAAGGGATCTGCAGGCAGGGCACATCGGGAAGCGACAGCGGGGCTTCCTCGCACTCGTCGGGGCGGCGGATGTCGATCACGCTGACCGCCGGCCGCTCGGCGAGGCCTTCCGGACCGTCGACGACGGTCACCTCGCCGGGCTCCCGGGACTGCTCACCCAGGCGATTGGCCCGGGTCACGGTGGCGGCGTCGACGGCGGCCTCCAGCACCGAGAAGTCGAAGCCGGCCTCGGCGGCCAGCACCTTGTCGGTGGGCGCGCGGGTATGGGGGCGTCGCGAGATGACCCCGCAGTATTCCGGCATCTGCTCGGCGAAGCGGGCGGTATCGATGCGGCGGGCCGTGTCGATGATCTCCTGCTTGTCCTCGGTGACCAGCGGCCGCAGGATCGGTCGCTCGCTGGCCGCGTCGATCAGCGCCAGGTTGGAGAGCGTCTGGCTGGAGACCTGGGCGATGGCGTCGCCGGTGACCAGCATCGGGATGTTCGCCCGGGCCGCGATGCGGCTGGCCACGCGCACCATCATGCGCTTGAGGATCACGCCCATCAGGCCGTCGGGAATGCTGCGCAGGATCTCGGCGACCACGCCCTCGAAGGGCACCGAGGTGAAGTCGACGTTGTGCGAGGCGCTGTAGCGTTGCCAGAGGTGATGGGTCACCTCCCTGACGCCCGCCTCGTGGGCCGGTCCGCCGAGGTTGAAGAACAGGTAGTGCGTCTTGATGCCGCGACGCAGCATGCGCCAAGCGGCCACGGGCGAGTCGAAGCCCCCCGAGACCAGCGCCAGGGCTTCGCCCTGCACGCCTAGCGGGTAGCCGCCGAGGCCGGGGCGACGCGAGCGAATCAGCTGCAGTCGCCGGCCGGTCAGCTCCACCGACACCACCACCTCGGGATGCTTCAGGTCGACCCGGGCCGAGGGTTCGGCCGCCAGCAGGGCGCCGCCGAGGTGACGCTCCAGATCCATGGAGGAGAAGGCATGCTCGCCGCGCCGCTTGGCGCGGACGCGAAACCGGCGTCCGGCGATCGCCGGCGCCCAGTGGGGCACGATCCACTCGGCGGCCTCGTCGAGCGAGCCACAGGAGACCTCTTGCGTCGCCAGCACTTCGTGGATGCCGGGGATGCGCGTCAGGCTCTCTTCCAACTCGCGCTCCCGCTCTGGGGGCAGCGCCTCCGGGAAGCTGACGCGCAGGGCGTCCCAGTTTGCCTTCACGCGCACGCCGGATTCCAGCAGGCGCAAGGTATTGCGCACGTTGCTGGCCAGGCAGCGGGTCATGTGTTGACGAACGGAGCGGGACTTGATGGTGATTTCGGGGTGGAGCTTGAGCAGATAGGTCATTCGAAGGGAGCAGCAGTGATGATGTGACGGGCATTCTACCAATGACGTGCCTCTCCCGCACGGCGCGTCTCGGGCCAGGGGGGCTGGACTGTCGCGCCCGGCGCAGGGGCCGGGCGCGATCATGGAGGTGCCGTCAGGCGACAGGGCTCAGTAGAGCGCCTGCTCCTCTCTGACGACTTCCTTGAGGAGCTCCAGGAATAGCCGGTCGGCTTCCGAGTGCTCGGTAGGATCCTCGGGGATGTGCACGCTGGTCGTCTCGGAGATCTCGTTGGCGATCCGTGCCATCACGTCGCCATCGCCCGGTTCGGAGAGCTGGCGGCGGCTAATGTCCAGCGACTGCTCGAGAATCTTCGGATCCTGCAGAAGTTTCTTGATGAAGCCCCGCAGCTCGTTGATCACGCGGGTCTTCTGGATTTCCGATGAGGCCATGACGTTCTCCTTGGTGTAACCACGCCGTTTCGGGGACGGGCAGACGATACCACGTTTGCCGGCGCGCGTGCCGCGACGACGGCTGCACGCAGGCTCGTTCCCGGTCGCCCGACCAGGAGGCGTCGTGTCGCTCGGTCGGAAGGTGGACAAATCCCGCGGCTCAGTTACTATTGATTACAAATCCATACATCATGCAAAGGCATGAAGCTAGTGGCGCTGCTTCTGCTCCATTCACCTGACTTGCGGTAGCCTGATGTGGTGCTTGCTTTTCTGGATACGGGGACATGGCTGCGATTTATGACTGACGAGACGCTTCAGTCGACCAATCGAGCGGTGTGCGATGGCCGCTTCGGCGTGAACCCCATCTCTTCGTCTGACAGCTCGGTTCATTCAACGGACACGCCGCCGCTGATAAAAAGGGAATGCCCATGAACGTCACCGCCGATCCCGTGCAACTCGATCACGCTCGCCGTCTCGTCGGCTCCGTTCTCATGGGGGCGTCCCTCGCGCTTGCGCCGATCGCCGCGGCGGTCGCCCAGTCCCTGCCACAGGGCCTGGCGTCTCCTGGAAGCAGCGATCTGCGCCAGGTCGTGCAGCAGGCGATCTCGACCAACCCCGAGGTCATGGCGGCCTGGAACGGCTTCCAGGCCGCCGGCAACGACATCGGCGTCGCGCGGGGCAACTACCTGCCCAGCGTCGATGTGGCCGCGGGCATTGGCCTGGAGGATCGTCAGCTCGATGAGCGGGGCAGCTACGACACCAGCTATGCCGAGCTGACCATCACCCAGATGCTCTGGGACGGCCTGGCCACGGCCAGCGAGGTCGAGCGCCTCGACCGAGCCGAGCTGGTGAGCTACTACGAGCTGCTGGGGGCGAGCGAGGAGGTGGCCCTGGAGGCGACCCGCGCCTACCTGGACGTGCAGCGCCGCCGTGAGCTGGTGCGTCTGGCCCAGGACAACTATCGCGAGCACCTGCGGGTCTTCAACCAGATCGAGGCGCGGGCGATGTCGGGGGCGGGGCGTCGCGTCGATCTCGAACAGATCAGCGGCCGTCTGGCCCTGGCCGAGTCCAACCTGCTGACCGAGGCCTCCAACCTGCACGACGTGACGGCGCGCTTCCAGCGCATCGTCGGCGACCTGCCGGCCGAGAACCTGGCGCCGGTGCCGGAGATGGACGAGCGCCTGCCGGCGGACGTAGGCCGGGCCCTCGATCTGGCCTTCCAGGGCAATCCCGACTTCCACGCCGCCATCGAGAACATCGAGGCCACCCGCGCCGAGCAGCGCGGAACCCGCTCGGCCTTCCAGCCGCGCCTCGACCTTCGCGGCCGCACCGGCACCTACGAGAACAACGACGGCAGCTACGACCTGACTGCCGACGGTGAGCATCGGGATCGCCACAGCATCGAGCTGGTGGCCAGCATGAACCTCTATCGCGGCGGCAGCGACCGGGCCTCCTTCCTGGCCGCCAGCGAGAGGGTCGAGCAGGCCGTCAACCTGCGCGAGAAGGCCTGCGTCGACGTGCGCCAGACCACCCAGATCGCCTACAACGATACCCAGCGCCTGCGCGAGCAGCTGCAATACCTCAACGAGCATCGCCAGTCCATCGACCGCGTCCGCGGGGCCTATCAGCAGCAGTTCGATATCGGCCAGCGCACCCTGCTCGACGTGCTGGACAGCGAGAACGAGTACTTCGAGGCGAGCCGCGCCTACGCCAACGCCCGCTACGACGTGGCACTGGCCGATGCCCGCACCCTGGCCGCCATGGGCCAGCTGATGCAGGCGCTTCAGGTGCGTCGCGACGACATGCCGACGCTGGCCGAGCTGGGCAGTGACGGCGTCGAGATCGATCCCGACGTGATCTGTCCCGCCCAGGGCCCCCAAGGCTTCACCCTGGCCGACTTCACCGGCGGCATCGAGGCGCCGCCCCGGGCGCCGGACGTGACCCTCTCCGCCGATGCCCTGTTCGAGATCAACAGCGCCGAGCTGAGCGGCGATGCCAGAGTCGAGCTCGATGCGCTGGCCGCCGAGATTCGCGGCATGAACCACCTCGCGCGGGTCTTCATCGCCGGCCATGCCGACATCACCGGCAGTGACGCCATCAACGATCCGCTCTCCCAGGCGCGTGCCGACAGCGTGGCGCGCTACCTGGTCAGCCAGGGGGTCGAGCAGCGACTGATCGAGACTCGCGGCTTCGGCTCCCGCCAGCCGGTGGCCAGCAACGCCACCGTGGACGGGCGTCGCCAGAACCGTCGCGTCGAGGTGACCCTGGAGCGCGTCGGGGAGAACCTGGACCTGACCGGGCACCCCTTCGATGAGCATCGGCATGCGCCTGCCATGGCCAGCCGGCTCGAGTCGGCCTGGTCCGCCGCTCCGGCAGGCTTCTACGGCGAGGTGGGCCTGGAGGGGGCCGAGCCGCTGACGCCGGCGGCCGAGGCGGGGACCTTCCTGCAGGTCGTGGCCCTGTCGAATGAGGCGCGGGCCAGCAGCCTGGGCGAGCGCCTCGGCAGCATGCTCGACCTGCCGGTCAGGCTACGTTCCACCGAGCGCCTGCATCGGGTCCAGTTGGGCCCGATCGATGATCCCTCTCTCGTGGCATCGCTGCGTCTGCGGCTCGAGGCCATGGGCTATGCCGGCAGCTATGTGGTGAGCGGCTGACCCTGATGACGGTGACCGGCAGGTACGGCCCGTCGGCATCCCTCGCCCCGTCGTGATCACGGCGGGGCGGTTTGACGTATGAGGTAGCTGTGTCGCAGAAGGAAGAGCTGGATTCGGCCCCGGGTCCCTTGCGGTCCGCGGTGCATGACGAGTTGCTCGAGTGCCTGCAGGCCATCGCCCAGGTGCACGATCGGGCGGCCTCGGCCGAGTCGTTGACGGCCGGCCTGCCTCTGGAAGAGGGGCGGCTGACGCCCGGCGTGTTCGCTCGCGCCGCGTCTCGTGTCGGGCTCACCGCCCGGATCATTCAGAGTCGCCTGGTGCAGCTCAATCCCGCCCTGTTTCCCGCCGTGCTGCTGCTCGAGCCGGGGCGCGCCTGCGTGCTGCTGGCCCTGGATCTGACGACGCGCCGGGCGCGGGTGATCTTCCCCGAACTCGGTGATGCCGAGACCGAAGTGAGCCTCGATGGCCTGCAGGCGAGCTACAGCGGCCAGGCGATCTACGTGCGCCCGCGCTTCCGCTACGACGCGCGGGGCCCCGAGGTCAGTCGGCAGCGTTCGCGCCACTGGTTCTGGGGCGTGGTCCGTGAGAATCGCAAGCTCTATCGCGATGTCATCGCGGGCTCGGTGGTGATCAACCTCTTCGCGGTGGCGATGCCGCTGTTCGTGCTCAACGTCTACGACCGGGTGGTGCCCAACCACGCCACGGAGACGCTCTGGGTGCTGGCGGTGGGCATCTTCCTCGTGCTCTGCTTCGACCTGGTTCTGCGCCTGATGCGTAACGCCTTCGTCGACCTGGCGGCGAGTCGTGCCGACGTCAAGCTCTCGTCGTCGATCATGGCGCGGGTCTTGGGGTTGCGCATGGAGGCACGCCCGGCCTCCACCGGCTCCTTCGCGGCCACCTTGCAATCCTTCGAGTCGGTACGGGCCTTCATCGGCTCGGCCACGGTGGTGGCGCTGGTCGACCTGCCCTTCGTGCTGCTGTTCGTGGGCATCATCGCGCTGATTGGCCCGCCGCTGGTGATCCCGCTGCTGGTCGGCATCGCCTTCGTGCTGCTCTATGCCATGGCCGCCCAGGGCAAGCTCCATGAGCTCTCCGAGACCACCTGGCGGATGGGGGCCCAGCGCAATGCCACCCTGGTCGAATCGATCTCCAGCCTGGAAACGGTCAAGTCGCTGCGTGCCGAGAGTCGGATCCAGGGCAGCTGGGAGAAGGCCTCGGCCTTCCTGTCACGCACCTCCGCCCAGCTGCGCCTGGTCAGCTCCTCGGTCTCGAGCGTGGCGCTCTGGGCCCAGCACAGCGTGGCGGTGTGCGTGATCGTCATCGGGGTCTACCAGATCATCGAGGGCAACCTGACCCAGGGCGGATTGATCGCGGCCTACCTGCTGTCGTCGCGGGCCATGGCACCGATCAGCCAGGCCGCGGCGCTGCTGGCGCAGTATCACCAGGCCTCCACGGCGCTGCAGTCGCTCGACGCGGTGATGGAGCGCCCGGTGGAGCGACCCGACGGCAAGACCTTCATCGACCGGCCGGTGGTGCGCGGCAAGATCCGCTTCGACAAGGTCTCGCTACGCTATCCCGAGGCGGAGCGCGACGCCCTGTGCGACGTCACACTGACCATCGAACCGGGCGAGCGGGTGGCGCTGCTGGGGCGTGTGGGCTGTGGCAAGACCACGCTCAACAAGCTGCTGCTGGGGCTCTATCAGCCCACGGCGGGAGCGGTGATGATCGATGACGTGGACATTCGCCAGTTCGATCCCCTGCAGCTGCGCCGCCATATCGGCTACGTGCCCCAGGACGTCAGCCTGTTCTTCGGCTCGCTGCGCGACAACATCCTCGCCGGGGGCGGCAGCGATGGCGTGGATGACGAGGCGCTGCTGCGCGCCATCAAGCTGAGCGGGCTCGACGGCCTGGTCAACGGGCATCCCCAGGGCGTCGACCTGCCGGTGGGCGAACGTGGCCAGATGCTCTCCGGCGGCCAGCGCCAGGCCGTGGCCATCGCCCGGGCGTTGGTCCACGATCCACGCATCCTGCTGCTCGACGAGCCGACCAGCGCCATGGATCACGCCAGCGAGGAGGCCTTCAAGGCCAACCTCAAGACCTACGGCCAGGGCAAGACCCTGGTGGTGGTCACCCATCGGACCTCGCTGCTGTCGCTGGTCGACCGCATCCTGGTCATCGATGCCGGCAAGGTGGTCGCCGACGGGCCGCGGGACAAGGTGGTGGAGGCCCTGCGCAAGGGGCAGATCGGGAGGGCCAGCTGATGGCCAATTCCCGCAGGAGCGCCGAGCAGCAGGGCTTCGAGGCCATCGGCCGCTTCTCCGAAACGGGCGGGCGACCGTTTCGCCCCTTCATCGACCGACTCTTCGCCCGCCGGGTCAGCGCGGCGCACCTGAATCGCGACTGGGCGAGCGACGCCGACTGGGCCCGCCTGCAGCAGGACCCGATTCGGGCCCGGGCCTTCCTCTACGTGGTGGTGCTGGCCGTGGCGGCCCTGCTGGTCTGGGCGTGGCTGGCGCCCATCGACGAGGTGACGCGCGGCACGGGGCGGGTGATTCCCTCCAGCCAGCTGCAGCGGGTGCAGTCCTTCGATGGCGGGGTGGTGCAGGAGATCCTGGTGCGCGAGGGCGAGCGCGTCGAGGCCGGCGAGCTGCTGATGCGCATCGACCCCACGCGGTTTCTGTCCAATTTTCGCGAGAATCGCGCCACCGCGCAGTCACTGCAGGCCCGGGCCGAGCGGCTGCGGGCCCTGGCGACCGGCTCGCCGTTCATGCCGTCGGAGGAACTGGTCGACAAGGCCCCGGAGATCGTCGATCAGGAGCGTGAACTCTACCAGAACGCCCTCGAGAAGCTGGCCGAAGAGCAGAGCATCCTGCAGGAGCGGCTCGCCCAGCGCCGCGCCGAACTCGACGAGGCGAAGTCCCGGCGGGACACCGCGGCCCGGGAGCTCGGCATGGCCAGTCAGGAGCTCAACCTCACGCGTCCCCTGCTGCAGTCCGGTGCCGTCTCCGAAGTCGAGGTGCTGAGACTGCGGCGCGAGGTGTCACGGGCCAGCGGCGAGCGCAACCAGGCGGCCGCGCAGGTGGAGCGCCTGCAGTCGGCGATCGATGAGGCCCAGGCCCAGCTGCGTGAAGTGGAGCTGAACGCCCGCAACGAGTGGCGCACCGAGCTGTCGCGGACCCTGGGTGAGCTGGCGGCGCTCGATGAGTCGAGCGCCGGGCTCGAGGATCGGGTGCGCCTCTCGGGGATCCGTTCGCCGGTCGATGGCGTGGTGCAGCGCCTGGGGATCAATACCCTCGGCGGGGTAGTGCAGCCCGGCCAGGAGGTGGTCGATATCGTGCCGACCGACGATGCCCTGCTGGTGGAGGCGCGCATCGCCCCCCAGGACATCGCCTTCCTGCGCCCCGGCCAGCCGGCGACCATCAAGCTGACCGCCTACGACTTCGCCATCTACGGCGGCCTCGAGGCCGAGCTCGACCACATCAGCGCCGACACCATCACCGACGACGAGGGCAATACCTTCTACCTCGTCCGGGTGCGCACGCGAGAGGATGCCCAGCAGCATCGCGAGCTCGAGGTGATCCCGGGCATGACGGCCCAGGTGGACATCCTGACCGGCAAGCGCACCGTGATGCAGTACCTGCTCAAGCCCGTGTTGCGGGCCTGGGAGAACTCCATGGGAGAACGATGATGACACAGCTCTTCGTCTGTCATGGCCGTGACGAGAGTCCGCGGTGGCGTGGCGCCTTCGGCGAGGCGCGCCTCCTCAGTCGTCAGCAGGCCCGGGCCCAGGTCGCGGAGGGTGACAGCGTGTGGGTGATGAGCCATGTCGAGGCCTGGCCGAACCTGGTCACCCTGCTGAGCGGCCGAGGGGCCATCGTCAAGGTGCTGAGCTATGCGCCCGACCCGCTGGAGGCGCTTCGGGCCCTGGATGCCGGGGCCCGCGGCTATGCCCATGCCCTGTCGCCTCCCGAGCTGCTGCGGCAGATGGCCCTGGTGACGAGCCATCGGGGGATCTGGGTGCCGCCGGAGCTGCTGGCCCAGGTCATGGGCAGCGCCTACCGGGCGCTCGGTGGCGGGTCGCGACAGCAGGACGACGTCCTCTTGGAGCTGACCAAGCGCGAGCGGGCCGTGGCGCTGGCCGTGGCCGAGGGGCAGAGCAACAAGGAAGTCGCGCGGCGACTCGAGATCACCGAGCGCACGGTCAAGGCGCACCTTGCCGCCATCTTCCGCAAGCTCGGCGTGCGCGATCGGCTGCAGTTGATCCTGAAGCTGGGGCAGCGGGAAACCGCCTGATCCTTGGCGGTCTGTCAGGAGCGAGGGCGGCCCCCGACGCCTCGCCGCATGCCGATGGCCAGAGGTGCGACCATGGCCATCGGTACAATAGTGCGCCCTTTTCGGCTGCTCTAGTTTCTGAGTATCAGCCGTTCTTCTGTTGGGCGGCCTCGCACGCGCTTCGTACGCCGGGAGTCGACTCATGACCATCGCTACCATCATCTCCATCACCGGCCAGGCCTGGGCGCGCGATGCCTCGGGCAATCTTCGCGAGCTGCGGGTCGGGGACACCCTGCAGGAGGGTGAGACCCTCGTCACCTCGGACAATGGCCGAGTGGCGCTCGATTTCGCCGATGGTTTCGACGACCCCACGGTGATTGACGGTGGGCGGGAAGTCGTCATGACGCCCGATCTCGACGCCGAGCAACCGGTGGACGCGGAAGACGCAAGCGTCCAGGACGAGGATCTGGAAGCGCTGCTGGCAGCCTTAGAGGAGGGCGAGGGCGACCTGCTCGAGGGGCTCGATGCCACCGCGGCCGGCGCCGGGGGCGCCGGTGGGCCGGGCGGCGGCCATGACTTCGTGCGCCTGGCGCGTATCAGCGAGAATGTCGATCCGCTCTCCTTCGAGTACGGCCTGAACGCCCTGGGGGCGCCAACCGTGGTCGAGGGACAGGCCCTCGATGAGGAGCCGGATTCGATCCCGAGCGTGGCGACCCTCGATCTCGACGGCGATGGCGACATGGTCTGGGAGTCGGCCCTGCCTGACGGCAGCGGTGGCGGCACCCTGACGACTTCCGGGGCCTTCCAGATCGATACCGGCAGCGACCTGCTGGCCCTGATCGAGGTGCAGGATGCCGCCGGCAACTGGATCGGGATCGTGGCGGACGGCACCGAGGTGACCGGTGTCTATGGCGTGCTGACGGTGAATACCGACGGTAGCTGGAGCTATACCTTCGATGACAACACCCTCGATCACGAGGGGACCAACGCCGTCGGCATCGCCGATCAGGTGCAGGACACGTTCGGGGTGCGGGTCACCGATGACGACGGCGACGTCTCGCCGGTGGCGACCCTGACCATCGGCGTCAATGACGACGGGCCGGTGGCGCGGGGCAATGCGGCGGGCCTCGTGGAGGACGGGGACAGCAGCGTCGTCAGCGGCAATGTACTGGCCAACGACACCCAGGGAGCCGACCGGCCCGCGAGCGTGGCCTTCGACAGTACCGTGGCGAACTACGGCACCTTTGCCGACACCGGTGGCGGCACCTGGAGCTACAGCCTCGACAACGGCCTGGCCGCCGTGCAGGCGCTGGGGCCGAACGATACGCTCACCGAGACCTTCGCTTACACGTTGACCGACGCCGACGGTGACGAGAGCACTGCCACCTTGACCATCACCATCACCGGTCAGGACGACGGCGTGACGCTGAGCGGACTCAGCGCCGAGAGCGCCGAGCAGACCGTCGACGAGGCCAACCTGCCGCTGGGCGCCACCCCCGAGGCTGCCGCCC
>JAWWBV010000012.1:0-19791 GCA_033720795.1 Halomonas sp.
CCCGGCGTCGAGCCGCGAGATATCCACCAGGGTGCCGAGCAGCGCCTCCACGTCCTGGAGGGAGCGGCCGACATGCCCCACCAGCCGGGTCGAGGCGGCGGGCAGCTCGTGCTCCTCGAGGGCGCTGGTGAAGAGCCGGGCGGCGTTCAGCGGCTGCATCAGGTCGTGGCTGACCGCGGCCAGGAAACGGGTCTTGGAGAGGTTGGCCGCCTCGGCCTCGGCCTTGGCGGCATGCAGCTCGGCCAGGGTCTGCTGCAGCGCCTCGGTGCGCTCGCGCACCTGCTCGGCGAGCAGCACGGCATGCTCGAAGGCCGCATAGGGGGCCGCACCGGCCACCCCGGCGGACTCCACCCGCTCCATCAGTGCGCCGGCGATGCGGCGCAGGCGAGCGTTCTCCGCCAGCAACTCGCGCTCCCGGGGGGAGGCGTCGTCAGGTATCGCCCGCGGCCGGTCGAGATCCAATGGCGACCCCGGTGAAGGTCTGGTTGATGTGCATGCCATGGTGCTGCTCCCCATAGGAGTTGAAGCCGACCACCCGCGAGCGCGCCAGCAGCCGCGAGGCGGCGTCCACCTGCTGGCGCGTTTCCAGCTCCAGGCGGCGCAGGAAGCAGTCGCAGGCGATGATCAGCGCCGGCTCGCCGAGGCGCTCGCCGAGCCCGGTGAAGACCGCCTCGAGGTCCTCGAGCAGGGGCGCGGGCCGCATGGCGGTGAGCACGATGCCGTTCTCCACCGCGCAGTAGAAGCTCAGGCTGCCGTCGTCGTTGACCCGCTGGATGGCGCGCACGTAGTGCGCCTCGCCCAGCCGCACCGCCAGGGGGTATTGCGCGAAGACCGCGGCGTCCAGGGCGGCGACCGGCAGCCCCACCAGCCGGGCATACTCCTCCGCGGCCGGCAGGGCGTTGAGCTCCAGCACCCGGCGGCGCTCGCGATCGGCACGGGTGACCACCAGCTTCTCGGTGCGCGGTCGCAGGTGGTGGGTGGTGAAGACCTCGAAGGGCAGCCGAGTGTTGATCAGCACCACCACCGCGGCCTGGCCGTGGAAGTATCCCTCGGCATGCACGTGGGTATGGGCCAGGCGATTGTCGTCGCCGGCGGAGCCGCCGAAGCTGGGGATTCGCCCCAGGGCGGCATCCAGGGTCGCCAGCACCTGCTCCTCGCAGCTGGAGAGGCCGTCGAGCAGCGTCAGGGCGAAGCTGTGCTCGGCCAGGGGCGCCAGGGCGCGGTCGCGACAGTCGTCCAGCAGGCCGTCGACCAGTCGCTGGGCGCGCATCAGGTCGAAGTCCGCCAGGTCCTCGACCAGCGCGCAGGAGACCGCGAAGTGGCGTCGATCGAGGCCGATGGCGACGATACCGCCGCGCCCGTACCCCTCCGGGGTGATCTCCCCGGCGGTGGTGCAGCCCGCCACCGGCACGCCGTGAAAGACCGCGTCCAGGGACTCGGAGAGCGCCGCCAGGGGGTATTCGGCGCTGCAGAAGAACAGCACGAAGCCGAGCTCGGGATGGCGCAGCGCGTCGGCGAGCTCTCGCGCCGCGACATGGGGATCGCTTCGGCGGCTCACGGCGGTGCGCAGTGGCACGCCCTCGTCTGTCGCGCCCTGGCCCGAAGCGCCACCGAGCACGGGGCCGGCGGGGAAACGCTCTCGCATATCGACCTGCCTGTCAGGTTTCGGGCAGTGTAGGCCCCGGGCCCCTGGTCGACAATGCCGAGCCATGGCCGGGCGTCATCGCCCCGTACGGCGCACGGGCGGGCTGGTACTTTCTGCTGATCCGGGAACGAAATTGACCAATATCAAGGAGAGCGACAGGCCCGTGCGTCTACCTTAGTTGAACGGTGCCCGGAAGAGGCCCGGATGACAAGAACGGAGATGCCCATGCCTGCCTGCCCACCGGAGACGCACGCCCGTCCCAGCCCCGCCGACCAGCCGCTGTCGCTCACCTACGACCACGAGTCGCGCGAGATGGAGCGCTACCGCGGCCTGGCCCTGAGTTTCCTGCCCATCCGCCCCCATGTCAGCCGCCTGATGGCCACGCTGGGCATCGAGTGCGAGCAGCGCCTGGGCGCCCTGGAACGCCTTGCCGAGCAGCTGCAGCGGCGCTACTGCCTGCCGGCGCCCCTGGCCCGGCGCCAGGCCCTCGCGGAGCAGTACCGGCTGCACCTGTTCATCAGCGACGACGCCATGGCGTCCCAGACCCTGAGCTATGCGCTGGTCTTTGCTCATCACTCGCTGCAGTTCAGCGAGCTGATGGCAAGGCACTGCCAGCTGGAGCGACTCGATACCCTGCTCGCCCGGTTCGTCGACAGCAAACGCCAGGAGTGCCGGCTTCTCGAGGAGATGCGTGACCAGATCCGCCATGCGGCCGTTGGGAGCCGAGCCGCGGGTTCAGTCGCCTGACGACCAGGCCTCCAGGGCCACCAGGGTCGTGGCCAGGCGGCGATGCAGGACACTCAGGATGGCAGCGACCTCGTCAAGCCGTTGCTGGGCACCGAGCTGTTCCAGCTGGCTGGCCAGGCCGGCGACCCGCACCGCCCCCAGGCTCGAAGATTCCCCCTTGAGCCGATGGGCGAGGTGCTGGACACGGCGGGCGTCTCCGTTGGCCAGCGCCTGCTCGAGCCCCGTCAGGTGCTCCGTCACCTGGTGCCGATAGAGGGTGATCAAGGCCGTCAGTCCCTGTCGACCCAGGCTCTCTTCCAGCGACGACAGGGCTGCCTTCTCGAGGGGCGCATCGGTCACCGGCGCCGGCTCGACGCGCGGCAGATGCCGGTTCAGCAGCGCGACCAGGGCCTGCTGGAAGAGCGGCTTGGTCAAATAGCCGTTCATGCCGGCGGCCAGGCAGCGCGCCTGATCTCCCCTCGGCCCCCCGGCGGTCATGGCCACGACCGGTACCTCCGCCGACCAGCCACCGCGGGCGCGCAGCCGTCGCGTCGCCTCCAGCCCGTCCATGCCGGGCAGCTGCACGTCCATGAAGATCAGGTCGAAGTGCTCACGCGCCGCCCAGGAGAGCGCCACGTCCGCGGCCTCGGCGACACTGACGCGACAGCCCAGGCGCTCGAGCATGGCCCGGGCCACCTGCTGGTTGACCGGATCGTCCTCGACCACCAGCAGCCGGGCGCCGGCCAGCCACCCCTCCGGGACGGTCGCCGACGCATTTCCCTCGACGTCGCCGGCCGTGGCCTCCGGCAGCGTCAACACGAACCAGAAGCGGCTGCCCCTGCCCGGCTCGCTCTCGAAGGCGAGCCGTCCGCCCAGCGCCTCGACCAGGCGCTGGCTGATCACGAGCCCAAGCCCGGTGCCGCCGAAGCGGCGCGCGGTGGAAGGGTCGCCCTGCTGGAAAGGCTCGAACAGCTGACGCTGGCTTCCGGGGGAAATGCCGATGCCGGTGTCGACGACCTCGAAGCACACCGTTCCATCGCTCAGGGCGCGCACGCCCAGTCGCACCTCGCCTTGCTCGGTGAACTTGATGGCGTTCGAGAGCAAATTGAGCAGCACCTGCCGCAGGCGGCCGGCGTCGCCGACGACCCGCACCGGCAGCCGTGGATCCAGGTCGCACGCCAGGTGCAGGCCTCGGGCCTCGGCCCGCGGGGCGAAGAGCGCCACCGCACCCTCGACCAGTTCGGCCAGGTCGAAGGGACGCTCCTCGCACTCCAGGCGCTGGGCCTCGATCTTGGAGAAATCCAGGATGTCATTGATCAGCTCGAGCAGCCGCTGGGCACTGTCATGAATGGTGTCGGCGAAGTGGCGCGCCTTCACGGGCAGCGGCTGGTCCTGCAGCAGGTCGCTCATGCCGATCACGCCGTTGAGCGGGGTTCGGATCTCGTGGCTGACGGTTGCCAGGAATTCCGACTTGGCACGACTCGACGACTCGGCGCGCTGGGCGGTGACCTCGAGCTCGCGGCTCAAGGTTTCCAGCTCACGCCGGGCGGCGGCGTTGTCCCGGGACTCGCGGAACAGGAAGATCACCACCAGGGAGGCCGCCAGGCTCATCGCCAGGATCAGCAGCAGCAGCACGACGTAGAGGGTCTGCAACGCACTGCGCTCGAGGGTGGTGGCCTCGGCCAGATGGCCATTGATGGCGATGATCAATCGCTCGGTGACGCCCGCCAGGATCTCCAGCCGCGAGATCAGCTGGCTACGCGCCTCGGCATCGAGACGCTCCAGGCGGCGCAGCTGTGCCTCCATGGCATCCAGATGTGACTCGACCTGCCCGACAAGCTCCTCGGCGACATCGATCTCGGCGAGCAGCCGGGTGATGTCGCCCTCCTGCAGCAAGTTGAGGCGGCTGTAGAGCAGCTCCAGACGGATGCGCATGGTCAATAGCGGCTTCTCGGCCGACGGGTCGGGGTGGGCCAGCAAGCTGCGCAGCTCCACGACGTCGCGATCGAGCTTGTAGGCGTGCCAGACGGCATTGCCGCCCACACTCTCGGAGAGCGCGTGCTGGCGCCAGGCGACCAGGCCGACCACCACCAGGGCGGCGGCGAAGAACAGCAGGGCCGCGATGGCGCCCAGCTTCAGTCGCAGCGGGTAGTGCAGCATCAGGCCTCCTCGCCCGAGGCCCCTCAGGGGACGATGATCCGTTCGACGTGCCAGACCGAGCGGAAGCGCACCGCCTCGGTCAAGAGCTCGGGATGCGCATCGAAGGGGTAGACGACGAACAGCGGGCCGTAGTCGCGGATGCCCAGGGGCTGCCCGTTCCGCGACATGGCGAGGATCACGTCGTGATCATAGAAGTCGGACCGCGGGACTCGGGCCTCGAAGTCGTTGAGGGCCCGGATGCGCAGGCAGTCGCCGTCGGCGCCGACGACCTCGAGCAGGGCCCGGACCAGGGGCCCCTCGAAGCGCCCCTTGTCGCTATGCCAGGGCGTGTGGGTCTCGATGACCCGCGACGGCAGGGCCTCGAGCATGGCGCGATCGAACTGCGCCTCGTCCCCCACGTTGGGATTGCCGATATCCCCGCTGAGCGTCAGGATCACCCTGCCGGTGGGTTCGGGCAGCGGCGTCGGCTGGATGGGAGTATGGGCCGGGGGTTGTGAATGGGCCTGGACGTGGGGCAACGCCAGCAGCAGCCACAGCAGCGGTGCCAGAAGGCGAACGATGAATCCGGTCGACATGAGCGGAATTCCTGAGACGAGAGAATCGATACAGAGTACGTCACTCGGCGCCCGAGGTCAGGACATGGGGTGCCGGAAAGCAAGCGGGGCGCCGAGGCGCCCCGCTTGCCACTCTGCCACTGATACCGACGCGCTCGGCAGGTATCGTCTCAGCTTTCCAGCTTCTCGACCGGCTCGATGCGCACCAGGTCCTCGTAGGCGTGCCAGCTGGCATGGCCCAGCACCGGCAGGATCAGGGCCAGGCCGATATAGAAGGTCATGACCCCGACCAGCACGCAGCCGGTGAGGATGGCCGCCCACAGCAGCATCGGGCGGAAGTTCTTGGCCACCGAGCGGATGCTGGCCTCGATGCCCTCCATGAAGGTCAGATCCTGATCCATCAGGGTGGGGATGGCCACCACGCTGATGGTGAAGGCGCCGAAGGCCAGCACGGCGCCGATCGCGGTGCCCACCGCCAGCATGATCAGGCCGTCGGGGGTGGTCAGCAGCGAGGCATAGAGCGTCTCGGGGTTCGGCGCCTCGAGGCCGAAGAAGAGCGCGAACAGCAGCGTGGCCAGACGAATCCAGGCGAGGAAGAAGATCATCATCATCACGCCCATCATCGCCAGCTGGCCGGCATGGCCCTTCCAGCCGCCGAACGCATCGCCGAGGTTAGGCACGCGCCCCGCCTCGATCGCCCGGCTGATGCCGTAGGACCCCACCGCCACCAGCGGCCCGAGGAACATGAAACCGGCAATCAGCGGCAGCAGCCAGTGCCACAGCCCCAGCGTGAAGGCCCCGGCGGTGATGGCGATACTCAGCCCCACCCAGAACATCCCATAGGCAAGACTGACCGCGGTGGCCTGGCGAAAATCCTCGAAGCCCGCCGCCAGCCAGGCTCGTGGCTTGTCCATCCCCACTGACCGGATGTTGATCCTGACATTGGGCGCAGCCGTCTTGTCCCGCTCTCTGGTTGCCGCATTCATGGTCACACCCCTGTTTCCGCCTTTGGTGTCCCGGTTCCGCCGGGCCGGTTCGGGGCGAATCTCGACGCGTGGCCGACAGACGCCCGTCATCTCTTAACGTCTGATTAATGTAGACGACGGCCGCCGTTCCCGCAGAGGGCACAAGCGCGCGTCCCTCAACGCACAGTGTCCTCACATCACGGATCGGCCTGGCGTCTTGCCGAGGGTCATCATCCGCATGACGCTGGCGGCAAGGCCCTACTCACACGCGAACGCCTCTCCTGAGGAGAGGCGTTCGCGGGATGCTACGTTGTTGCCATCGGCCAGGATGCCACCGACGACCGCGGCATCGAGAGTGGCATCACGCCGACTCAGCGCACGATCATCACCGACATCTTCGAGTGATGCACGACGTGCTCGGCATTGGGCCCGAGCACGTAGTCGGCGAACTTGCGCTTGTTGTGGGACGCCATGACGATCAGGTCCACCTCGAGCTTCTTCGCCGCCTTGATGATCGCCTCCCAGGGTGAGCCGTCGACGATCACGCTCTGGGCCGTGATGTCCTCGGGCACGTGTTCGCGGATGAATTCGTGCTGGGCCTCGGTGATCGCCTCATGGGCCTTCTGGGCGAAGTCCTCGGGAAAGTAGGAACCGACCAGCGGCATGCGGTAGTCCGGCAACACCGTCACCACATGCAGCGACGCGCCGAAGCTGCGGCACAGCGCCACCGCCGCCGGCAGCGCCTTGGTCCAGGAGGCCTCCTCGTTGAGGTCCACCGGCAACATGATCTTCTGGTACATGACGCTCTCTCCTTCAGGCTGACGCCGCGGCGGCACTGCGATCACGCCGCCGACGCTGCATCACTACGATCAGGCCGAACACCAGGAAGGCCGGAATCCACATCAGCTCCTTGGTCCAGCGGTCCACCGGGGCCAGCACCTCGATGATCTCCTGGTCGAAGTCGAAGCCCAGATCCGCGGCCTGGCTGCCATAGGCCACCATATCGACGGTCGCCGTCTCGTTTTCGATCAACAACTCTAAACCCAGGTTCCCGAGCCGCTCCTCGCCGGTCTCGCCTTCCGGCACCGGCAACTGCATGTAGGTGGTCATGGGATCGCCATAGGCATCCAGGCCGCTGATCTGCAGACGCAGGGTACTCTCCTCGTCGACGCTACCCAGCGCCTCGACGAACTGCGCCGGCGGTACCGACTGGTAGGGGTTGTGGATCATATCCATCCAGAAGCCCGGCCGGAACAGGGTGAAGGCCACCAGCAGCAGCACGATGGACTCGTACCAGCGGTTGCGGGTGATCATGAAGCCCTGGGTGGCCGCGGCGAAGATCAGCATGGCGATGGTCGATACCACGAAGATCACGATGCCCTGCAGGAAGGACACATCGATCAGCAGCAGGTCGGTGTTGAAGATGAACAGGAACGGCAGCGCCGCGGTGCGCAGGCTGTAGTAGAAGGCCTGGAAGCCGGTGCGGATGGGATCGCCCCCCGAGACCGCGGCCGCGGCGAAGGACGCCAGCCCCACCGGCGGCGTGACGTCGGCCATGATGCCGAAATAGAACACGAACAGGTGCACCGCGATCAGCGGCACCAGCAAGCCATTCTCCGCCCCCAGGTTGACGATGACCGGCGCCAGCAGCGCCGAGACCACGATGTAGTTGGCCGTGGTGGGCAGGCCCATGCCGAGGATCAGGCTGAGCACCGCGGTGAGCAGCAGGATCAGCATCAGGTTGCCCATGGCGAGGGTTTCCACCACCTCGGCCAGTACCAGACCCACGCCGGTCTGGGAGACCGCGCCGACGATGATCCCGGCGGTCGCCGTGGCGATGCCGATGCCGATCATGTTGCGGGCACCGGTGACCAGGCCATTCCAGAGATCCATGACGCCCTCGCGCAGGTCCGCGCTCATCTCGCTGCGCCCCCGGAAAATCGAGGTGATGGGACGCTGGGTGAGGATGATGAAGATCATGAACACCGTCGCCCAGAAGGCCGACAGCCCCGGTGAGAGGCGCTCCACCATCAGGCACCAGACCAGCACGATCACCGGCAGGATGTATTGCAGGCCGACCAGCACCGTGGGCTTGGTCTGGGGCAGCGTGTAGATGGGGGTGTCCGGATCGTCGAGCTCGAGCTCGGGATACCCCGCGGCCAGCTTGAGCAGAGCGACATAAATCGCCGTCAGGGCGACCGCGACCACCCAGGGCGTGGCATCGCCCAGCACCGGCTTGAGCCAGCCCAGGCCGTAGTAGACCACGAGTGCCGTGACCATCATCAGCAGCAGGCCACCGAGGAAGCCGACCACCTTGCGTACCAGGGGCTTGGGCGGGTTGCTGCTCTGCAGCCCCTGCATGTTCGCCTTCATGGCCTCCAGATGAACGATATAGACCAGTGCGATATAGGAGATCAGCGCCGGCAGGAAGGCATGCTTGATGACCTCGACATAGGAGATACCCACGTACTCGACCATCAGGAAGGCCGCGGCCCCCATCACCGGCGGCATGATCTGGCCGTTGACCGAAGACGCCACCTCCACGGCACCGGCCTTCTCGGCGGAGAAGCCGACGCGCTTCATCATCGGCACGGTGAAGGTGCCGGTGGTCACCACGTTGGCGATGGAGGAGCCAGAGATCAGGCCGGTCATGGCCGAGGCCACCACGGCGGCCTTGGCCGGCCCGCCTTTGTAGTGACCGAGCAGCGAGAAGGCGACCTTGATGAAATAGTTGCCGGCACCGGCCTTGTCGAGCAGGGCGCCGAACAGCACGAACAGGAAGACGAAGCTGGTCGAGACCCCCAAGGCGATGCCGAAGACGCCCTGGGTGGTCAGCCACTGGTGGTTGACCAGGCCGAAGAGGCTGACCCCACCATGCGAGAGGATGCCCGGCATGTAGGGGCCAGCCAGGCTATAGACGAGAAAGACCGAGGCCACGATCATCAGCGGCGGTCCAAGCGCTCGGCGGGTGGCCTCGAGCAGCAGCAGGATGCCCGCCACGCCGATGATCACGTCCTGAAGGATCGGCGCCCCCGGGCGCTGGGCGAGCTGCTCATAGAACATGAACATGTAGCCGCCACAGAAGGCCGCCGCCGCCGCCAGCACCCAGTCCTGGACGGGGATACGGTCACGAGGTGAACGCTTGAGTGCCGGATAGGCCATGTAGGCCAGGAAGAGCGCGAAGGCCAGGTGGATGGAACGGGACTCGGTGGCATTGAAGACGCCGAAGCCCAGTATGAAGGGGATCGGGGAGGCGATCCAAAGCTGGAAGAGCGACCAGGCGGCGGCAATGCTGACCAGCAGCTTGCCCGGCGTCCCGGCCGGCTTGCGAGCCCCGGAATCGCTCGAGGCGACCATATCCTCCAGGTCGACCTCATGCCCGGTGGTCCTCTTGTTGTCCTCAGTCATAAGCGTGCCCTGCTCTGTAACGTTTGCCCTGGGAACCCCTGCGGGTAATGCCCTCGGGCATCCCAAACAGAATGCGCGGCCCCCTCGGGTGACCGCGCATCCTTCACCGAGGTGTGATCACCTCAGACGAGCCGCCTTACTCGATCCAGCCCTGCTCACGGTAGTAGCGCGCCGCGCCCTCGTGCAGGGGCGCGGAGAGCCCGGAGGTCACCATCTCCTGCGGATCGAGGTTCTCGAAGGCCGGATGCAGGCGCTTGAAGCGGTCGAAGTTGTCGAAGATCGCCTTGACGGTCTGGTAGACGACCTCCTCGTCGGCCTGAGCGGTGGAGACAAAGGTAGCCGCCACGCCGAAGGTCTCGACGTCCTCGTCGTTGCCCTTGTAGAGGCCACCGGGGATGATCGCCTTGGAGTAGTAGGAATGCTCCTCGACGATCTGGTCGATAGCGGGGCCATCCAGTGGGATGAGATTGGCATCGACGGTGGTGGTGGCCTCCTGGATAGAGCCGTTGGGGTGACCGACCACGTAGACCATGGCGTCGACGTTGTTGTCGGCCAGGGCCGCGGCCTGCTCGGCGGCATCCAGCTGGGAGGCCAGCGAGAAGGTATCCTCGGTCCAGCCCTTGGCCTCCATCACCACTTCCATGGTGTTGCGCTGGCCGGAGCCCGGGTTGCCGATGTTGACGCGCTTGCCTTCCAGGTCGTCGAGGGTCTCGATGCCGGAATCGGCGCGCGCCAGCAGGGTCAGTGGCTCGGGATGAACGCGGAAGACCGCGCGCAGGTCCTCGTAGGCATCACCCTCGAAGTTGCCGGTACCGTTATAGGCCTGGTACTGGACGTCGGACTGCACCACGCCCATGTCCAGTTCACCGGACTTGATGCCGTTGACGTTGGCCACCGAGCCGCCGGTGGAGGGGGCGTTGCACTTGATGTTGGCGTCTTCCAGACGGTTCACCAGGCGGCAGACGGACTGGCCGACGACGTAGTAGACGCCGGTCTGGCCACCGGTACCGATGGTGATGAATTTCTCTTCCTGGGCCATCGCCGGCGATGCGAACAGCGAGGCTCCCAGCAGCGCGCCGGTAAAGGCTGCGGCAGAGAAAGCATGACGTTTCATGGACACACCTCTTGAGTTGTGCAAACGGATTCCTTGGTGGCGATCCCGATCCTGGACCGCCGACGGCTGTGAGCCGCTCCCCCCTACTTTAGCGAAAAAAGCGTTCGTATGATGAGGCCTTTTTGCTTATGAAGGAGTCTAGACATAGCGTAGGTCACCTGAGCGTTAATTTTCCGCGGTGCTGTCCACGCACGGGCCTCTGGACGACCGAGGGCAGTGGCGAAGTCAGCACACCGGCGGGCGGCCCGGCTCGCCCGCCGGCGCCGGTGGGCGAAGCTTGATGCCCCTCCCCTTCGAACGCCAGACTGGGTGGCAGGAAGATCAGGCCAGGCCACCGAGGAGTCGCGTCATGACCGAGCGAATCGAATGCGTGCAGGGGGATATCGCCCGCCAGGCCGATATCGATACCGTGGTCAATGCCGCCAACGCCCAGCTGAGAAGCGGCGGCGGCGTGGCGGGCGCCCTGCACCGGGCCGCCGGCCCGGAACTCGCCGAGGCGTGCCGTCCGCTGGCGCCGATCCGCCCCGGCCAGGCGGTGATCACCGAGGCCTTCGCGCTGCCCAACCGCCATGTGATCCACTGCCTGGGGCCGGTCTACGGCGTCGACGAGCCGGCCGACGAGCTGCTCGCGGCCTGCTATAGCCACGCCCTGGAACTGGCCGAGCGCCACGGCATTTCCTCGATCGCCTTCCCCGCCCTCTCCGCCGGGGCCTTCGGCTACCCGCCGGCCGAGGCGGCGCGGATCGCGATCTCGACGGTGCTCACCACCCTGCCCCGCTGCCCGGGCATCGAGCGGGTGCGCTTCGTGCTCTTCGACGCCACCAGCCGGGAGCTGCATGAACGCACCCTGGCCACCCTGCAGGGCGGCCAGGCGTAAGCGGGCCGTCCTCAGACGTTGTAGCCCAGCACCGCCGGCAGCCACAGGGCGATGGCGGGGAACAGCGCCACCAGCGCCAGGGCAGCCGCCATGGCCGCCACGAACAGCAGCGCCCAGCCGACGGTCTGCTCCAGGCGGATCTTCGCCACCTCGGTGGTCACCATCAGGTTCACCGCCACCGGCGGGGTGAACTGGCCGATGGCGATGTTCATCGCCAGCAGGATGCCGAACCACACCGGGTTCCAGTCGAAGTGCTGCATCACCGGGATCAGGATCGGCATCATGATCAGGTAGATCGAGATGGCATCGAGCAGCATGCCGGCCAGCAGCACCGCCAGCATGATCAGCACCAGCAACAGCGTGCCGTTGTCGGTGAGCCCGACGATCCACTCCGCCAGGTGACGAAAGGTGCCGAGCATGGTGCCGGCCCAGGCGAAGATGCCGGCCAGGGCGATGATCAAGAGCACCACCCCGGAGATCACCGCCGCCTCGCCGAGCAGCGCCCAGAGATCGCGCCAGCGCATCTCCCGGGTCAGGAAGAGACCGACCAGGGCGCCGTAGGCCACCGCCACCACCGCCGCCTCGGTGGGCGTGAAGAGCCCGCTGCGCAGCCCCCCGAGGATGATCACCGGGGCGAACAGCGCCGGCAGCGCCTGACGGAAGCTCTCGCCGAGCGCCGGCCGCTCGACCCCGTCCGGCGCCTCCCAGCGATGATGCCGAGAGAGCAGCAGCGCCGGCACCATCAGCGCCGCCCCGGCCAGCAGCCCCGGGAAGAGCCCCGCCGCGAACAGCGCCCGCAGGTCGACCCCAGGCACCACGATGGAGTAGAGGATCAGCGCCACCGAGGGCGGGATCAGGATCGCCGTGGAGGCCGAGGCGGCGATCAGCGTGGCCGAGAAGGGCCTGGGGTAGCCGGCCCTGGTCATGCTCGGCAGCATCACCATGGCCACCGCCGCGGCGTCGGCGGGGCCCGAGCCGCTCATGCCGCCCATGATCATGCAGACCAGCACCGCCACCACGGCCAGGCCGCCGTGGCGCGGACCGATCAGCGCCTGGGCGAAGCGCACCAGCCGTGCCGCCACCCCGGCCCGCTCGAAGATCAGGCCGGTGAGGATGAACAGCGGGATGGCGATCAGCGGGTACTTGGCCACGCCGTTGTAGGTGTTGGTGCCGAGGGTCGCCAGCATGGCCGGCGAGAGCCCGGCCAGGATGCCCACGGCGCCCCCCAGGCCCAGCGCGAAGGCCACCGGCACCCCGCTGATCAGCAGGCCCGCGAAGGCCAGCAGCATCCACAGGTCAGGCGTCATCCTCGAGCCTCCCGCGCAGGCGATCCAGGGTCTGCTGCACCTGGCGCAGCATCATCAGCGCCGAGAGCAGCGGCAGCCAGGCCAGGTACCACCACTGCGGCAGGCCGAGGCCCGGCGAGAGCGAGCCCCACTGGATCTCCTGCCAGGTCATCCGGGCGCCGTACCAGGTGATCAGCCCCAGCACGGCGAGGCCACAGGCGCCCTGGAAGAGGATCAGGGCGCGGCGCGGCGCCGCCGGCAGGGCCCGCTCCAGCAGGCCGATGCGGATGTGGCGGTGGCGGCGCAGGGCCACCGAGGCGCCGGCGAAGGTCAGCACCACCAGCAGGAACACCGAGAACTCCTCGGTGAAGGCGAAGGAGCCGCCGGTGAGGTAGCGCACCACCACGTTGGCCAGGCTGATCAGGCCGATGATCAGGATCGCCAGGGTCGCCAGCAGGCGTTCGAGTCTTGCGTCGGGAGGTGTCATGGGTGTCGTGGCATCAGAGGAGTCGAGACGAGATCGGCCCCGCTTGGGGCCGATGACGGCTGCCCGAGGCACGGGCAGCGATGGGGATCACGGCGTCTGCATGTCGCTGCGGGCGGCCTCGACGATCGCCTCACCGATGCGCGGCACCCACTCGTCGTGGACCGCCTCGGTGGCCTCGACGAAGGCCCGGTGCTGCGCCTCGTTAAGCTCGGTGACCGTGACGCCGCGCTCCTGGATCGCCGCCAGCCGCGCCGGCTCCTCCTCGCGGGTCATGGCGATCTCCCAGGCGCCGGCCTCCTCGGCGGCCTCGCGCAGGATGGTGCGCTCCTGCTCGCTGAGCGACTCCCACACCTGGCGGTTCACCGCGAACACCAGCGGATCGTTCATGTAGTTCCAGAGGGTCAGGTGCGCCTGCCCCACCTGGTCGATGCGCGCCACGTCGAACACCGACAGCGGGTTCTCCTGGCCGTCCACCGCGCCGGTGGTCAGCGCCGGCTTGGCGTCGGCCCAGCTCATCTGGGTGGGGTTGGCGCCGAGCGCCGTGAAGGTGTCCTGGAAGAGCGGCGAGCCCACCACGCGGATCTTCAGCCCCTCGAGGTCGGCCGGTTCGTCGATGGGGCCCCGGGAGTTGGAGAGCTGGCGGAAGCCGTTCTCGCCCCAGGCCAGCGGCACCACGCCCCGGGACGCGATGGCCTCGAAGACCAGTTCGCCGGCCGCCCCGCCGGTGACGGCGTCGACCGCCTCGACGTCGGGCATGAAGAAGGGCAGCGAGAAGAGGTTGAGCTCCGGCACCTGGGGCGACCAGTTGATGGTCGAGCCGACGGCCGCATCGATCAGGCCCGAGCGCATGGCCGAGAACTCGCGGGTCTGGTCGCCGTTGACCAGCTGGGAGTTCGGGTAGACCCGCAGGGTCAACTCGCCATCGGAGCGCTCGGCCACCAGCTCGGCCCACTTCTCGGCGGCCTGGCCCCAGGGGAAGGCGTCGGAGAGCACGGTGGAGACGGCAAGCTCGCGGGCCTGGACGGCCGAGGAGAGGGAGGCGCTGACGAGCAGGACGCCGGCCAGGGCGGCGGCCACTCTGCGGGCGGGGCGTGATGAAGGCATGGCGTGTCCTTGCTGTGTTGGGCGCGGGGAGCCCATCGGCGGCCTCCCGGCGTCGTTGTTGTCAGGGCGTCATCGACGCCGCGAGCCTCAAGATGCCCTGTCATCCAAGGGTCATGCAAGACACGCCGGCCACCCGCCCTGTCGCCGTCTTCAACGGGGTTGCTATGCTGTGACGCTTTTCCCTGCCCCTCGAGGAGACACCGTGCCGCTTCGTGACCTGGCCCTGGGCCTTGCCGTCATCGTCATCTGGGCGCTGAACATCATCGTCATCAAGCTGGGGGTGGCCGAGCTTCCCCCGCTGCTGCTGACCACGCTGCGCTTCGCCCTGGTGGCGGCGCTGCTGGTGCCCTTCCACCCGGTGGCTCGCCACCAGCTGCCCTTCCTGGCGCTGCTCTCGGTGACCTTCGGTTCGCTGCACTTCGCCCTGCTGTTCATCGGGCTCGGTCAGGCCGAGGCGGGCACCGGTGCCCTGCTGGTGCAGATGGGTACGCCCTTCGCGACCCTGCTCGCCGTGGTGTTCCTCAAGGAGCGCCTGGGGCCGCGTCGACTGGCCGGCCTGGCACTCTCCTTCGCCGGGGTCGCGGTACTGGCCGGTGGTCCGACCCTGCCGTCGCCGCTGCCCACCGCCCTGCTGCTGGCCAGCGCCCTGGGCTGGGCCATCTCGCAGCTGCTGATCAAGCAGGGCCCCGGCGTCTCGCCCATGGCGCTGGCGGGCTGGGTGGCGCTGTTTGCCACGCCTCAGGTGGCGCTGGGGTCCTGGTGGTTCGAGCAGGGCCAATGGCAGGCCATTCAAGCGGCCGGATGGGCCGGCTGGGGCGCGGTGTTCTACACCGCGGTGATGTCCTCCATCGTGGCCTACGGCCTCTGGTACGGCCTGCTGCGTCGCCACCCGGTGAGCCGGGTCACCCCGCTGACGCTGTTGATGCCGGTGGGGGCGGTGCTGCTGGGGGCCTGGCTGCTGGGCGATAGCCTGGGCATCAACAAGCTGGCCGGGGGCGGCCTGGTGCTCGCGGGACTGGCACTGATCACGCTGCACCTTGGCCCGCGCCGCCCGGCGGCTTGATCGAGGAGCGGCCTGATCAGGGCGCCGACGGCTCGGCGGCCTGGCCGGCGCAGAGCCCGCCACCGCCCGGCCAGCTGACGCAGTCCCCGGCCTTCACCCCCATCGCCTCGAAGGCGCCGGCGTTGACCTCCAGGGCCGCGCGATAGGGCACGCCCGGCCGAGTCACCGGGCAGTCGCCGGGCGCAGCGGCGGTGCAGGGTGTCATGGAGTGGATCTCGGCGATCCGCCCGGCCTCGTCGATGAAGGCGATATCCAGCGGGATCCGGGTGCGGTACATCCAGAAGCCGTTGCGCGAGGGCTGCGGATGTCGATAGAGGAAGAGCATGCCGGCCCCCTCATCGAGCTGATCGCGCTCCATCAGGCCGCGGCTGCGCTCACGGATGCTTCGCGCCACCTCCACCTGCAGGCGCAGCGGCCCCTGGGCACCGTGGATGACCAGCGGCAGGGTCGCCGGGGCCTGGGCCTCCTCGGGCGCGGCGTAAAGCGGGCGCGGCAGCAGGCCGGCCACGGGCAAGAGGGCCAGGCCCAGCAGCAGCTGGCGACGGGTCGCATTCATGGGGGTCTCCTCAGCGGTTGCAAAGATCGTCGGGGTGGCTATCGCCCGGCCCCCCCTCGACGGGGTCGAGGCCGCCGGGCCAGGCCTCGGGCATCAGGTGGATCCCGGCGGCGAGCAGGGAGACGCCGACCCGCTCGTTCTGGGCCAGGCCGTTGCGGCGCGCCGCATGGGTGGGCAGCTCGAAGCGCAGGGTATCGTCGCAGTGATCGAAGGCCAGCGCCACGAAGGTGATGCCGCCGAGCACCGCCATCTCCACCACCCGGCCCTCGACGGGGTTCTCGCGCTCCCCCCGGGAGGGGCGGCCGCGGCGGTGCAGCACCACGTCCGACGGCGGCAGGTACCAGCTGATCCGCTGCCCCGGCGACAGCCGCTCGAGACCGCTCGCTACCTCCAGCCGCCAGGGTCCCCACTGCAGACGGCGTCCCGTCGCGTCATCCGCCACGCGGCCCGTGAAGACGTTGTGGCGATCGAGCAGCCGCGCCACCGCCGGGCTCGCGGGACGCCGGAAGAGCGTCTCGGCGGGCGCCTGCTGCAGGCTGCGCCCGGCATGCAGCACGCAGAGCCGGTCGGCCAGGGCGGCGGCCTCGTCCAGGTCGTGGGTGACCAGCACGATGGGAATGCGGATCTCGTCGCGCAGCAGCGCCAGTTCACGCTGCAGGCGCCGCCGAGTGACCTGGTCCACCGCCGAGAAGGGCTCATCGAGCAGCAGCACCCGCGGGTTGCGCGCGAGCGCCCGGGCCAGGGCGACACGCTGACGCTGGCCGCCGGAGAGCGCCGCGGGGTGGCGGTCGGCGAGCCCGTCGAGACGCACCCGGGCGAGCCACTCCTCGGCGACCAGGCGCCGCTCGGCGGCGGGCAGGTGATCCAGCGCGACCATCACGTTGCCCCGCGCCGTCAGGTGCGGGAAGAGGGCGTAGTCCTGGAACACCAGCCCCACCCGGCGCCGCTGGGGGCTCAGCGAGCGCCCCTTCGCGGCATCGAACCAGGTCTCCCCGGCACAGCGAATGACGCCGCCCGCCGGCCGGTAGAGCCCGGCGATGGAGCGCAGCAGGGTGGTCTTGCCGCTGCCCGAGGGGCCGACCAGGGCGAGCAGCTCCCCGGCCTCGCAGTGGAAGTCGGCGGCCAGCGGGATCGGCCCGGGCTGGTGCAGGCTGACCGCCAGTCGCTCGCCGTTCGCCGCTGGCGAGAAGGTGCGATTCGACTCAGCCACGACGCCACCTGCGCCGCCCGGCGAGCCCATAGACCACGCCGATGGTCAGGAAGGAGACCAGCAGCAGCATGGCCGACATGACCGCGGCGCCGGACTCGTCGAAGGCCTGGACCCGGTCGTAGATGGCGATGGCGAGCGTGCGGGTCTCGCCATCGATGGCGCCGCCCACCATCAGGATCACCCCGAATTCGCCGAGGGTATGGGCGAAGGTCAGCGCCAGGGCCGAGACCAGCCCCGGCCATACCAGCGGCAGCTCGATGCGAAGTAGCGTCTGGCGCGGCGACAGGCCGCTGCACCAGGCCGCCTCGCGCAGGTTGGGGGGAATCGTCTCGAAGGCGCGCTGGATCGGCTGGACGGCGAAGGGCAGGTTGGCGATCAGCGAGGCGAGCAGGATGCCGGTGAAGGTGAAGTTGAGCCCGCCGCCGGTCAGCGACTGCCATAAGCCGCCGAACGGCGCCTGCCCCCCGAAGGCCTGCATCAGGTAGAACCCGAGCACCGTGGGCGGCATCACCAGCGGCAGCGCCACCAGCGCCTCGCAGAGCGCACGGCCGCGAAAACGCGACAGCGCCAGGGTGCGCCCCAGCCAGAGCCCCACCGGCAGCAGCAGCAGGCAGGTCAGTCCCGCCAGGCGCAGCGAGACCGAGAGCGCCGTCCAATCCATCAGACGCCGTCCAGTGTCGGCGGCTGGAAGCCGAAGCGCGCCAGGATCTCGCGGGCCTCCTCCCCCTGCAGCCAGGCGTAGAGGTCGCGGGCCGACTCGCTCGCGCCGGGCATCAGCGCCATGCGCTGGCGCAGCGGCGCGTGTCGGTCGGCGGGGATCAGCACGTGCTCGGCTCGCTCGGCAAGCGTCGGGGCCAGGGCCAGCGAGTAGGCCACCAGGCCTCCCCGGGCCTCGTCGGCCAGGGCGAAGCGCGCCGCCTGGGAGACGTTCTCGCCCATCACGCGCAGCGGCGCCGACGCCTCCCAGAGCCCGGCCTGCTCGAGCGCCTGGCGCGCGGCGATGCCGTAGGGGGCGTGCTCCGGATTGGCCAGCGCCACCCGCGGGCGCCCCTCCCCCGCCCGATGCGCGGCGATGGCCGCCTCGACGGCGGAGAGCGGGGTCGCCTCGCTCGGCAGCGCGCCGCGCCCGGCCGGCTGAATCCAGGCCAGTCGACCGACCGCATAGACCACGCCGGCATCCTCGGTGAAGCCCGCCTCGTCGAGGGCCAGCACGCTCTGCTCGTCCGCCGCGAGGAAGAGCTCGAAGGGCGCGCCCTGGGCGATCTGACGACGAAAGGTGCCGGAGGCGCCGTAGTTGATACGCAGCGGCGCGCCGCCCTGGGCACGAAAGCGCTCGACCAGCGCGGGGAAGGCGAACTGCAGGGAGGAAGCGACGGCCACGGTGGCCTGGCCGGCGAAGGTCGGTGAGGCGATCGCCAGCAGCCAGGCGGCCAGGGCGAGGCGAAACAGTGCGGTCATGAAGAGATCCCGAAGCCCAATCAACGAGCCCGCATTGTCGGCCAGCTCCCTGGAGGGAACAAGGCGGGCGGCACCGGGGCGCCACCCGCCTTGATGCGCATCAAGGCCGGATCAGGCCTGCGCCTCGGCCTGGCCGAGGATCGCCATCAGGTCGATGCGGGTCTCCCGAGCGCTCAGGTCCAGGAGCCCCTCGAGGCTCTCCAGGTGCGCCAGGATGGCCCCCCGGGCCGTCTCGCCCTCGCCCTGCTTGAGGGCGTCCAGCAGCGAGGGGTGATCCCCCTCCAGGTAGCAGGAGCCGAGGCTCGGCCGCTTGTAGAGGGCGATCACGATGGAGGTGCGCAGGATCAGGTCGGTGAGCATCGCGCCCAGCACGCGATTCGGCGACTGGTCGGCCAGCAGGTGGTGGATGGCCAGGGAGTGCTCGATGCGGGCCGGCTCGTCGCCGCGCCCGTGGGCCTCGATCTCGCGCTCGACCTCCTGCTCGAGCCGCGTCGTCGAGGCGGCGTCGAGGCCGCCGGCCAGGAGCGCGGCGACCTCGCCCTCGACCAGGCGCCGGGCGGCGAAGGTCTCGCGGGTCTCCTCGATGCTCGGCGCGCGGACCCGCGCCACCTGGTTGGGGCGCTGGTCCACCACGTGCTCGGAGGCGAGCCGGGTGAGGGCCTTGCGCACCACCGACCGGCTGACCCCGAACACCTCGCCCAGCGTCACCTCCGGCAGTCGCGTGCCCGGCGGCAGGCGCTGCATCAGCACGGCGCGCCGTACCTGGTCGACGATATCCCGGTCGCTGATGCGACGCCCGGCCCTGACCTCCGCCAGCACCTCCTCCTGCCACTCCTCGTGCATGATCATTCCTCTAGGTTGTTTGCCGACAGCTTCTCATCCCGTCGCCGGGATGGCCACAGCAGACACACCTATCGTATACAATAATCACGCATCGGCCCGGTGTTCCGCCCCCACGTCGAGAATCTTCAGGGTGTTGGTGCCGCCGTGGGCGTTCATGTGATCGCCCCGGGTCAGGATGACGTGATCGCCCGGCTCGGCGATGCCCTGGCGGACCAGCAGCGCCAGGGCCCGGTCGTTGAGCTCGGCGGCCGTCATCTCGCTGGTGTCGAAGGGCAGCGAGACCACCCCGCGGTAGAGCGCCATGCGCCGCTGGGCCACCGGGTTGTGGGCCAGGC
>JAWWBV010000013.1:0-19202 GCA_033720795.1 Halomonas sp.
AGGCCTTCGAGGCCATGCTCACGCGCATCCGCGAACGCGACAAGTACCTGTCCGGGATCCTCGAGCATTCTCCCGACCTGGTCTTCGTCAAGGACCTGGAGAATCGCTACCGGCTGGTCAACGAGCGCTATGCCTGGGCGGTCCACTCTACGCCGGAGGCGCTGCTGCGCAGCCGGGCGGAAGAGACCCTGGACGAGGGGGTGCTGGCCCTGGCCTCGGAATCCGACGAGCAGCTGCTGCGCGACCTGGCGCCGGTCAAGTACAAGACGGACCTGCACACCCCGGACGGGCTGCATCGCTACCTGGTCACCAAGTTCCCCATCTACGACGACCGGGGACGGCCCTACCTGGTCGGCGGGATCGCCACCGACATCACCGGCATCACCCAGGCCCGGGAGCAGCTCCAACTCGCCCACCAGGTGTTCGCCGAGACCAGCGAGGCGATCGTCGTGCTCGACGACGACCATCGCACGCTCCTTGCCAACCGGGCCTTCGGCGAGATGAGCGGACACGACGAGTCCTGCGCCACCGCCGCCATCCGTGACTTTCTGCTGGGGCATCCCGAGGTGACCTACCACCTGGCGCGGGGCCACCGCTGGCAGGGCCAGTGCGATCTGCAGCAGAGCGGCGGCGGCAGCCTGCCGGTGCTGGTCTCGGTCACCAGCCTGCCGCTCACCGACGGCGAGCGTCGGCATGTGCTGCTGTTCAGCGACATCACCTCGCTGAAGGTCGCCGAACAGCGCCTGGAGCGGCTGGCCTGGTATGACCCCCTGACGGGACTGGCCAACCGCAGTCTCTTCACCCTCCAACTGGACGAGGCGCTGCAGGGAGAGGCCTCGGACAAGACGGCGGTGGTCTTCATCGACCTGGACCACTTCAAGGACATCAACGACACCCACGGTCACTCCGTGGGCGACGAACTGCTCTGCCAGGTGGCGGCTCGCCTGCGCAGCTGTGTCCAGGCCCGGGATACCGTGGCCCGTTTCGGTGGCGACGAGTTCATCATCCTGCTGCGCGGGATCGGCCAGGAAGGGCAGGCCATGGCCATCGCCCGACGCATCCTGCGGGCCCTGAGCGAGCCCTATGACCTGGGCATGGTCTCCTGCTACAGCACCGCGAGCCTGGGGGTCACCCTGGCGGCGCGGCATGGCTGCTCCCTCGAGGCGCTGGTCCGCAACGCCGACCAGGCCATGTACGAGGCCAAGTCGCTGGGCCGCCAGAAGGTGGTGCTCTTCGAGCCTTCCATCGATGAGCGCCACCAGTTGCGCCTGCGCTACGAGGCGGGCCTGCGCGAGGCCATCGACAACGGCGAACTCTACGTGCTCTTCCAGCCCCGCTTCGATATCACCGTCCAGCGCGTGGTCGGTGCCGAGGCGCTGGTACGCTGGCAGAGCGAGGAGTACGGCCTGGTGCCGCCAAGCACCTTTATCCCCATCGCCGAGAACTCCCGGCTGATCGTCGATATCGGCCGCCTGGTGCTCGACGAGGCCTGCCGCCAGGCCGCTCGCTGGGCCGAGGCGGGCTATTCGATACCGGTCTCGGTGAACCTCTCGCCTCGCCAGCTGCACGAGGGCGAACTGATTCGCGATATCCAGGCCGCGATCCGGTAGGCCGGCCTGCCGCCCCGGCTCCTCGAGCTCGAGATCACCGAGACCCACCTGATGGACAGCGTCGATCAGGTACTGCCGGTGCTCCACCAGGTCCGCGCCATGGGGCTGGGGCTGGCCATCGACGACTTCGGCACCGGCTATTCGTCCCTGACCTACCTCAAGCGGCTGCCGATCGAGATCCTCAAGATCGATCGCAGCTTCATCTCGGACGTGCCCGGCGATGTCGACGACGAGATCCTGGTCGGTGCCATCATCAGCATGTCGCACAGCCTGAACTTCCGGGTCGTGGCCGAGGGCGTGGAGACCGAGGCGCAGCGCGCCTTCCTCGAGGACCTCGGTTGCGACGAGGTGCAGGGGTTCCTGCTCGGCCGCCCCGAGAGTGCCGGCAAGCTGCTCGGCAAGCTGCGCCGCTGCGATGCCACCGCCAGTTCGTGATGCGGCTCCCGCTACCGGCAGGGCGTCAGAGGTGACGTTTTGCGTGGTTCATCGGCGTTTGCCGGGAACCGCTCGTCAGCAGAGGAGCTGGGCTTGAGCGAAGGATGGTGGGAGCGGTCGGTTCGACGCCTCGACGTGCACAGCGATTGACGTCGCCGGGTGACCGGCGCATGACGCCGATGCTGGTCGGGCGTGATCCGATCGCCCAGACCCGGACCGGGGCGCCGGATCGTTGTCGCATCCTGCTCCACTTGCACCACCGGTGCTGGCCATCCCTGGCCGGCCCGTTCGAAACCATGCTTCCCATCCCTGGCGTAGGACCGCCTCTCCGGCGAGTCCCCAGCGCCCCTGGATTCTGCTCACTGCGATAGCCCTGACGGGCATGCTCGCTGACGGACGCCGAAGCGCACTTTCTGCTATGCTGGGCGACTTTCATCCTCGCTCCCGTGGCCCCGGGCGGGCGGCGCCCGCCGTCATCGCGCCCCGTCACGCCGCCCGTTTATTCCCGCAGGTCTACTACGTGTCTGATTCCTCTGACGATTTCGCCGCGCTGCCGCTGGCGCCGGAACTGCTGTCCAACCTCGCGACGCTGGGCTATCGCACCATGACGCCGATCCAGGCCGAGAGCCTGCCGCCGATGCTGGCCGGGCGGGACGTGATCGCCCGGGCGAAGACCGGCTCGGGCAAGACCGCAGCCTTCGGCCTGGGGCTGCTCTCGCGGCTGACCCTCACGTCCTCCCGGGTGCAGGGGCTGGTGCTCTGCCCGACCCGGGAGCTCGCCGACCAGGTGGCCGGCGAGCTGCGCCGCCTGGCGCGCAGCCTGCCCAACGTCAAGGTACTGACCCTGTGTGGCGGTGCGCCCCTGGGGCCACAGCGCGCCTCGCTGGAGCACGGCGCGCACCTCGTCGTCGGCACGCCGGGGCGGGTGGAGGAGCACCTGCGCAAGGGCGCGCTCGATCTCTCGGGGCTCGAGACCCTGGTGCTGGACGAGGCCGATCGCATGCTCGACATGGGCTTCCAGGCCGCCATGGAGGCGATCATCGCCGAGACCCCGGCGCGACGTCAGCTGCTGCTGTTCAGCGCCACCTATGCCGAGGCCATCCGCCCCATCGCCGAGCGGCTGATGCGCGAGCCGGTCACGGTGGAGGTCGACGAGCCCCACGACGACACCACCATCCGCCAGCACTTCTACCGGGTGGCCGACGAGTCGGCGCGCTTCGAGGCGCTGCGCCGCCTGCTGCTGCACGTGAGGCCCGCCGCCAGCGTGGTGTTCTGCAACACCAAGCGCGAGACCGACGAGGTCGCCGAGGCCCTGAACGACGCGGGCTTCAGCGCCCTGGCGCTGCACGGCGACCTGGAGCAGCGCGACCGCGATCGCCTGCTGGTGCTGTTCGCCAACGGCAGCGCCTCGATCCTGGTGGCCACCGACGTGGCCGCCCGCGGGCTCGACATCGCCTCGCTGGACGCGGTGTTCAACTACCGCATCGCCCGCGAGCTCGAGGTACACGTCCACCGCATCGGGCGCACCGGCCGTGCCGGCGGCTCCGGGGTGGCCTGCACCCTGGTCGCCGAGCAGGAGGAGTACCGGCTGGCGCGCCTCGCCGACTTCCTCGGCGAGACCCTCGCCCCGGAGCCGCTGCCTTCCCGCGCGGTGCTGGAGCGCTCCCCCTTCACGCCGGCCATGGCGACGCTGGAGCTCGGCGGTGGCAAGAAGCAGAAGGTGCGCCCCGGCGACATCCTCGGCGCCCTGACCGGCGAGGGCGGGATCAAAGGCGACCAGGTGGGCAAGATCAAGGTGCTGGCCAACAGCGCCTACGTGGCCGTGCGTCGCGACGTCGCCGGGGCGGCCCTCGACCAGCTGGCCAACGGCAGGCTCAAGGGTCGCAGCTTCCGGGCCCGTCGCATCCGCCGCTGACCGTTCCTGCAACGCGATTCACCCGGGGCATACCCCGCCGCCGGGTTCTATGCCAACGTGGTGACATGAAGATACCCAAGAGATTACAGCCGCTGGTCGAGGATGGCCTGATCGACGAGGTCGAGGGCCAGCTGATGAGCGGCAAGGAAGCCCAGGTGTTCGTGGTGCGCTCCCACGGCGAGCGGCGCTGCGCCAAGGTCTTCAAGGAGGCCAAGCAGCGCAGCTTCAAGCAGGCCGTGCAGTACCAGGAGGGACGCCGCGAGCGCAACAGCCGCCGCTCCCGGGCCATGGCCAAGAAGACCCGTTACGGTCAGAAGGAGCAGGAGCAGGCCTGGCTCAACGCCGAGGTCGATGCCCTCTACCGGCTGGCGGCCGCCGACGTGCGGGTGCCCAGGCCCTTCGGCTTCATCGACGGCGTGCTGCTGATGGAGATGATCACCGATGCCGAGGGGCTGACCGCCCCGCGGCTGGACGACGTGATCCTGACGGCCGACGAGGCCCGGGCCCACTACGCCAAGGTGATCGGCGACGTGGTGCGCATGCTGTGTGCCGGCCTGGTGCACGGCGATCTCTCCGAGTTCAACGTGCTGCTGGCCGCCGACGGGCCGGTGATCATCGACCTGCCCCAGGCGGTGGATGCCGCCGGCAACAACAGTGCCGCCTGGATGTTCGAGCGTGACGTCGACAACATGCGCCGCTACTTCGGCCGTTTCGCCCCGGAGCTGCTGGCCACCGACTACGGCAAGGAGATCTGGTCGCTCTATGAGGCCGGTGACCTGCACCCGGAGAGCGAGCTGACCGGCTGCTTCGAGCACGACACCCGCGAGGTCGACGTGGATGAGCTGATGACCGTGATCGACGACGTGCGCGAGGAGGAGGAAGAGCGCCGTGCCGCGCTGTCCCGTGACCAGGAGCCCGGCGTGGAAGAGGCCGCCGACGCCTGGCGGGAGTCCCAGGGCGAGCGTTAAGGCGCATTCCGGATGCGACTTTGACTGCCGGGCGAGGACGTGATATTCACGGTTATTCGGACCATCAAACAATAATTCGATCTCTCCTCTTGTTAGTGCGCTAATTATTTTTGTTCTAATGAAATTGAGGGAAATTGATCGAGTGACATGTCCTAATCGTGGAAGGGTCGCCCGTGTCAGTTGCCACTCACTGCCAGTCCCATGATCATGTCGTCCAGTTCTATGAGGAGGACGCCTTTCTCGTCGAGGTCGTGGCCGATTATCTCAAGGCCGGTGCCGAGGCCGGAGAACGCCTGCTGGTGTTGTTGACGGCCCCCCACCTCGCGGGCGTGCTGGAGCGGCTGGAGGCGTCGGGCCTGGATACCGGCGCGGCCCTGGCCAGCGGGCAACTGGTCACCTGCGATGCTGAGATGATGCTGCAGGCCATCATGCGGGACGGCATGCCGGATAAGACCCTGTTCGAAGAACATCTTCTCGACGACATCGAGGCCCAGGCACCCCTGCCCACTCGTGCCTTCGGCGAACTGGTCAACCTGCTGTGTGCGGAGGGTAATCACGAGGCGGCGGTGCGTCTCGAAGCGATGTGGCATTCGGCCTGCCACCACCTGCCGCTGACCCTGCTGTGCAGCTATGCCTTGCGGCATTTCGACGATGCCCAAGGCGCCTTCGAGTCCATCTGCGATCACCACTCCCATGTGCTGCCCGCCGAGCGCTACTGCCGTCTGGCGCCGGGTCAGCAGTTGCGCGAGGTGTCCCGACTACAACGGCAAGCCCTGGCACTGCGCCGCGAACACGCGTTTCGCCTGCAGGCAGAGTCCAGGCTGCAGGTGGCCCAGGCATCAAGCAACGCCATGTTGATGGACCTGGCCGATCACGCCCTCCACGACGGGGTGACCGGCCTGACGACCCGTCAATATGCCCAGCAGCGGCTGGCGGCCCTGATCGCCGATCCTCCCGGTCCGCTGGGCAAGGTCGCGGTACTGCATATCGACATCGACCAGCTCAAGGCGATCAACGACTCGCTGGGACTGGAAATGGGCGATTACTTCCTGCATGAGACCGCGCAGCGCATCAAGCATTGCCTCGGCAGCAACGCCGTTGTCAGTCGGCTCAGCAGTGACGAGATGGTAGCGGTGCTGTCCGGCTTCGCGCACACGGAGGCGTTGTGGCCGATCATCGAGCGCCTGCTCGACTGGACCAGCACGCCCGTAACGCTCGCGGGCCAGCAGGTCTTCACGAGCTGCTGCATCGGTCTCTGCCTGTTTCCTGACCATGGGGACAGCGTCCAGGCGCTGATGCGTCACGCCAACCTGGCCAGGCGCCGTGCCCAGCAGCTCGGGCGTCGCCGCTACCAGCTCTTCTCTCCGGCGCTGCTCGACGAGACGGCCCCGGCCCCCCTCGCGCTGCTCTCCGCCCTGCGCGAGGCCCTGCCCCGCGGGGAGCTCGAGCTCTACTATCATCCCTTGATCTGTGCGCGCGGCGGCCAGGTCGTCGCCGTGTCGGTACATCCGCATTGGCACTCGAGTCGCTTCGGTGACATGGGGCAGGAGCACTGGATGGCGGCCGCCGAGGCGGCCGGCGAGGTCGCCGCTATCGGTCGCTGGCTGCTCTCGAGCGCCTGTCGTCATGCCCGCACCTGGTTCGATGCAGGCGTCGAACTGCGCGTGGTAGTGCAGGTGCCGAGTGCGGAACTGCTGGGGGAGGGGCTCGTTGCGCGGGTCGCGGAGGCCCTGTCACGCAGTGGTCTGCCGAGCAAGATGCTGGAACTCGAGCTGACCGAGAGCGTGCTGATGCGCACCCCCCGGCGCAGCGATGACATCCTCGAGCGACTGAAGGCCCTGGGGGTGGGGTTGACCGTCGACCAGTTCGGCAACGGCCAGCCGCTCCTCGGGCAGTTCAATAACGGCTGTCCCTTCGATAGCCTCAAGATTCATGAGCGGTTCATCGCCGGTTGCCTCGACAATGCCCGACATCAGGCGATTATCCGTTCCTCCATCGTCCTGGCCCAGGAACTCGGCATGACGGTGGTGGCCAGTGGTGTGGCGAATCGTGCCCAGGCCGATTATCTGCGTCATCAGGGCTGTGACTTCCTGGAAGGCAGTCTCTGGTCGCGGATGGAGTATCGCGATACCGCAGCCGAAGGCATCGGGCAAGGGGGCTAGAGGGGAGTCCCATGCCTCGGCGGGCTCCATAGTCGTCCAGGCTCTACTAGGCTGTGTGGGCGGCAGGGCCGCCGGCCGAGCCGGGCGCTCCCGCAGCGCCCGACTCTCCCTCGATCATCGACCCGCTGTTCCGTGTGCTGGCCCCGCCTGATCGCCTAGACTGATTTTCCCCCTTCCGCCTGGCGGTGGCAGGCCCATGGAGCTGTACTGGGAAGTGCACTGGAAGGTAAAGCGGCTCAGGGAGGTCTCCGGAGTTCCGGGAGGGCGTATGCCCTGCTGGCGATGACCTGACGGATAGCGTGGCCACCGTCGCGATGCTCCCCCCGCACGGGGAGGACAATGCCAATGAAGCACCCGAATGAAGGTATCAAGCGGAGGGTCGGGCCCGGCCTGACCGTGTTGCTGGTGGGCCTGGCCGGGCACGGCGTGGCCGTGGCCGACCAGGCGAAGGTCGACGATGCCCTGGCGGCCGCCTGGCCGGGCATGGCGGACGGTGCCCAGGTGGTGGACTGGGAAGGCCATGTGCTCAAGGAGGGGGCGAACGGCTATACCTGCCTGCCGACGCCGCCGAGCATGACCGGGGCGGCGCCGATGTGCCTCGACGAGGCCTGGCAGGCATGGGGGAAGGCCTGGCAGAACAAGGAGCCGTACGAGGCCGAGTCGCTGGGCATCGCCTACATGCTGGCCGGCGACGAGGGCGCGAGCAACGTCGACCCCTACGCCGAGGGGCCCACCGACGACAACGAGTGGATCGAGGAGGGGCCGCACCTGATGATCATCGCCCCGGCGGCGCTGCTCGAGGGCTACCCGACCGACCCGCACAGCGGCGGGCCCTATGTGATGTGGAAGGGCACCGACTACCAGCACCTGATGATCCCCGTCGGCGCGCGCGACTGAGCGTCGACTCGCTCCGCACACCGCGTGCCCCTCCATGCCCCCATGACAACGGCCGGCCCTGTGGCCGGCCGTTGTCGGAGTGCGGCGGGTGCAACCGACTCACGCCGTGCCTTCGACCTCGGCGCTGTGGAAGACGTTCTGCACGTCGTCCAGGTCGTTCAGGGTGTCCATCAGCTTCTCGAACATCGCCACGTCGTCGCCCTCGACCGGGGTCACGGTCTGGGGCACGAACTGGATCTCGTCGACCTCGAAGTCGAGCTCGCCGAAGGCGTCGATCAGGGCCTGCTTGGCCTTGGCGTACTCGGTGTGGGGCGCGAAGACGGTGATGTGTCCCGACTCGTTCTCGATGTCGGTGACGTCGACATCGGCCTCCATCAGCGCCTCGAGGGTGGCCTCCTCGTCATCGCCCTTGAAGGCGAGGATGGCGCAGTGGTCGAACATGTGGCTGACGCTGCCCGGGGTGCCGAGCTTGCTCTTGGCCTTGGTGAAGCAGGCGCGCACGTCGCCGAAGGTGCGGTTCGGGTTGTCGGTCAGGCACTCGACGATGACCATGCAGCTGCCCGGCCCGAAGCCCTCGTAGCGCGCCGGGGAGAAGTCCTCGCCGCCCACGCCGCTGGCCTTGTCCAGGGCCTTGTCGATGACGTGGGACGGCACCTGGTCCTTCTTGGCGCGCTCGATCAGGCCGCGCAGGGCCAGGTTGCCGGCGGGGTCGGTGCCGCCCTGCTTGGCGCAGACGTAGATCTCGCGTCCGTACTTGCTGTACACCTTGGTCTTGGCGTCGGCCGTCTTGGCCATCGATTCCTTGCGGTTCTGGAAGGCCCTGCCCATTGCATTGTCCTATGGCATCGAAATACGAGGCTGGATTCTACGAAACCGGCGCCGACGGTAACAGGGATATTTTGCGCATCGCGCGTCCGTCGTGACGGCCGTCATGGCTACACTGCCAGTGATCCCCGCCCACCCTGGAGCCTCACCGGATGGACCACCACGCCTACCGCCATGCCCTGGCCGAGTGTCTCGCCGAGCGCGAGCTGCCCTTTTCCCCCGCGGAGTTCGACGCCCGTCGCCACCGCGTGCGACAGGCCATGCAGGGGGCCGGGCTCGAGGCGCTGCTGCTCACCGACCCCGCCGACATCTTCTACCTGACGGGCTATCACACCTTCGAGGTCTCGGTGTACACCTGCCTGGTGGTCTCGGCCGACCGGCTGGTGCTGCAGGTGCCCTCCATCGAGACCGGCCCGGCCGTGGTCACCGCCACGGTGGACGAGATCCTGGGCTATCGCTGGGAGGGCATCGAGGAGGTGATCGCGCCGCTGGCCGAGATCCTCGCCCCCTACCATGCCATCGGCCTGGACCTCTTCGGGGCCGGCCTGCGCCATGGCGTCATCCGCGAGCTGCAGGCACGCCTGGGCAGCGGGCGCTTCCGCGACGACGGTGGTGAACTGCTCGACCGCATCCGCATCGTCAAGACGCCGGCGGAGCTCGACTGCCTGCGCGAGAGCGCGCGGATTACCTCCCTCGGCCTGAAGGCTGCCATGGCGATCATCGCGCCCGGCGTCACCGACAACGAGGTGGCGGCGGAGGGCAGCCGGGCGCTGCTGGCGGCCGGCAGCGAGTTCATGAGCCTGCAGCCCATCGTCACCAGCGGCCGGCGCATCAGCGTCATCCACGTCAACCACAAGCGACACGTGATCGCCGCGGACGAGCCGGTGTTCCTGGAGTTCGGCTCGGCCTTCCACCGCTATACCGCGCCGATGATGCGCACCGCCGTGGCCGGCCGGGCGAGCGCCGAGATGCAGGCGCTGCGCGATGTGTGCCGCGGCATGTACGCGGCGCGGGTCGCGGTGATGCGCCCCGGTCACCCCTTCGCCGCGGCGGCCCGGGCCGCCGAGGCGGTGCTGGCCCCCCACGCCGACCGCGTGTTCTTCTCCGGCGTGTTCGGCTACGCGGTGGGGGCGCAGTTCCCGCCGAGCTGGGTCGAGGGCACCGGCTACATCGCCCGCGGCCAGCATCGCGAGTTCGCCGCCGACATGGTCTTCCACCTGCCGCTCTGCCTGCGCCTGCCGGGCCAGTGGGGCATCGGCCTGAGCGACACCGTGCGCGTCACCCCTGAGGGCGGGCAGCCGCTCACCGACAACGACTGGCAGCTGCAGGAGCGGCCGTGAGCGGCGCTCGGGCATGCGGCCGGGAGGGGCGGCTCGGCAGGGCCTGCCACGGGCAGGGAACCTTATGAGCCCCGGTGGTCTTATCGACGTCACTTCATCCACAAGGAAGGACGCATGAAACGGATTGTCCAGATATCGGGAATGCTGCTGGTGGCCCTGCTGATGGTGGGCTGCGCCTCCGCGGAGCGCGCGGTCGATGAGCCGCTGGTGAACACCTACTGGAGGCTGACCCATCTCGGCGATGCGCCGGTCACGGTGGTCGAGCAGCAGCGCGAGGCGCACTTCGTGCTGCATATCGACGATCAGCGCGTGATGGGCTCCACCGGTTGCAATCGCATGACCGGCCGCTACCGGCTGGCGGGCGACGCCCTGAGTTTCGAGCAGCTGGCGAGCACCCGCATGGCCTGCACGGAGGGCATGCAGACCGAGCGGGCCTTCCTCGACGCGCTGGACCGGGTGGCCGAGTGGCGGGTCGCGGGCCAGCAGCTCACGCTGATCGATGCCGAAGGCGAGGTGCTGGCGCGCCTCGAGGCCGTGCACCTCACCTGAAGGTGCGCCGTGGCAGGCTGCCCAAGGCTGCCATGGCTCTCCACTCGTCGGTCGGGGACGACATGATCGGGACCCATGCCGCCAAGAGGTCGTGGCCGTTGGTGGCCGAGCCGCCGTGACTACACTGCAGGCGAGGGGACGTCTCTCTCGTCGCCTGCCGGCACCGCCCGGTGCCGGCCACTCCATCCCCCTGTTGTGGAGGGTGTCATGACACAGACCGTTACCGCTGCCTATGGCAGCATCGACAAGGCCATCAACGCCTACGATGAGCTGGTCTCCGAGGGCTATCCCCGGGAGAAGCTGTTTCTCGACCGGCAGACCAGCGAGGTCAAGGTGATCGTCCCCGAGGCGTCGCAGCCGGAGGCGGAAGCGATCCTCAATCGCCACGGTCCCGACGATCTCTCGGCCCGGCCCTACGAGACCCCATAGCCCCAGACCGGGGGGCGCGTTCTGCGTGGCAAGCGTGTTGCCATGGCGCCTGCATGTCACCGTTCGGTCGCCTCTCTGGCCCTGGGCTGGATCATCGCCCCGGCACGGGGAACGAGCGAGCACGCGCCTCGGACCATGACCCGGCACTCGAGCACCACGGAGCTTTGCTACCTCACCACCTGGTGGTTCGAGGCGCCCCTCGATCCAATCTACCGGGCGCTCGTCGATACCGCGGACTGGCCCGCCTGGTGGAAAAGCCTGCGCGCCGTGGAGGAGCTGGCGCGGGGGGATGCCCGCGGCATCGGCCGGCGCTATCGCTATCGCTGGCGGAGTCGCCTGGGCTATCGCCTCTGCTTCGAGGTGTGCGTGACGCGCGTGGTGCCGGGCCGGTTGATCGAGGGCGTCGCCCATGGAGACGTGCGGGGAATCGGTCGCTGGCACCTGAGCGAGGCGCGGGGCGTCACTCGGGTGCGCTATGAATGGCGAGTGCGTCCCGTTCGACGCTGGATGGCGCTTCTGCTGCCGCTTGCCGAGCCGATGTTCGCCTGGAACCACCATGCCGTGATGCGTGACGGTGCCGTGGGCCTGGCCCGCTGGCTCGACGTGCCGCTGCTGGCGGTCGATCGGCAGTGAACCGCGTGTCCGATGTCGAGTTTGGTGCTCACGCCAGCCAGGCCAGCGCCAGGCCCGCCGACATGGAGGCGACCATCGGCAGGGCGACGCGCAGGCCGAGGCGCCGCGTGCCGAAGGCGGCGGCCAGTCCCGACTTGAAGAGGTTGTTGATCGCGGCGGCGATGATGATCCCCAGCACCGCGGTGGCGGGGGAGATCCGTTCCAGCGACATGCGGGTCAGCGAGAGGGTGATGGCGTCCACGCCGGCGATACCCGACGAGGCCGCCAGCAGGTAGATGCCGGCCTCGCCCAGCCCTTCGCGTAGCCACTCGCCGAGCAGCATGATCAGCGCGAGCAGGCCGCCGAAGAGCAGCGCCGTGCGCAGCTCCAGGGGGTTCTGGATCGGCGTCGGGCGGTCGACCCTGAGAGTACGACGATGGCGGCGCCAGAGCTGCAGCGCCGGCAGGTAGAGCAGCAGGCTCATCACCGCGATCGGCAGCAGCAGCCGGGGCAGCAGGCCCGGGCTGATCACCGCGGCATAGATCAGGATCCGCGGGAACATGGTGCCGCAGGCCACCAGGATGCCGGCGGCCAGCATCGCCTCGATATCCCGGCTCTGGCGCGACAGCCTAGAAAAATGCAGGGTCAGCGCCGTGGAGGAGGAGAGACCGGCGAAGAGCCCCGTGAAGAGGATGCCCTTCTCGGTACCGCCCACGCGCATGGCGCAGTAGCCGACGAAGGAGATCGAGGCGATCAGCACCACCATCCACCAGATCTCGTAGGGGTTGAGCACCTCGCCTGGCCCGAGGCCGCGGTCAGGCAGCAGCGGGAGCATCACCACGCTGATCAGCAGCAGCTTGAGGCCGGCATCGAGTTCGTGGGCCTGAAGCTTGTTCAGCAGGCCGTGGATCTCGTGCTTGTTGTCGAGGATCACGGCGGTGATCACCGCCCCGGCGGTGGCCAGTGCCAGGTCGATCGCCACGGCCACCGCGCCGAAGCAGAAGGTCAGCAGCAGGCCCACCAGGCCGGTGATGCTGTAGTCGGGGTGCCGGGTCAGCCTCGCCCGCCAGGCGACCAGGCTGGTGGCGGCAAGCGCCAGGAAGATGAGAGGGAAGGCCCAGTCGCTGACGGCCTCGGAGAGCAGGGCGGCGATGCCGCCGAGCAGGCCGACCAGCGCGTGGGTACGGATGCCGGCGATGCGCTCGCCGGACCCCTCCTCCCGGGCGACCCAGCCGCGCTCGATGCCGATCAGGGCGCCCAGCAGCAGCGCGACGCCCAGGCGCAGTGCGGGTTCGTTGGCGATGATAAAGTCGCTGGCGACATCGTCCATGGCGAGGGCGTCCCCGTGTCATCCGATGATCGGCGCATGCCTTCAGCGTGGCCGCTGCGCGGCTGGGCTTCAACGTCAGGCGACCGGCGCGCGCCGCCCGGGCCCCACGCCCGGAGGCCAGGCGGGCTCCAGGCAAGACAGCCTCCCACGAGCCACTACACTGTGAGAACCTTACCGGCGTACAAGACAAGGATAGCGAGCGGCATGAAGGACGCGCTACGCACGGTCGGCACACGAGGAAACGGCTGGCCTCGACTGCATGCCATCGGCACCTACCTGCTGGCACTTCTGGTACTGGCCGCTTTTCTGGTCGGGGTGCTCATCGATCATCGCCAGCGCGCGCTCCATGACGCCGAGGTCCGCGTCAAGGCACGGGCCGACCTCGTGGCCGAGTGGGTGAGCACCACCTTCGCGGTGGGCGAGCAGGCCCTCGGCGACCTCTCGCAGCTGCTCGAGCAGCGTCTGGCGAATGAGCAATCGGCGCTGGCGCCTGCCGATGTCGAGGCCCTGCTGGCCGAGCGGCGGGATCGCTTCTCCTTCATCGACGAGCTGGGCCTGGTCGACGCCGCGGGGCGCGTCGTGGCCTCCTCGGCGGCGTACTGGCCCCCCGGCTACGACCTCAGCGGGCGCGACTTCTACCGTGCCTTCCGCGAAGCCCCCGGACTCGACTCCCTGGTGACGCCGCTCTACTGGTCGCCCTTCGAGCAGACCTATCACCTCGTTCACGCGCGCCGCCTGCACGGGCCGGACGGTCGCTTCCAGGGCCTGGCCGTGATGCGTCTCGAGCCGACGATCTTCGCCACCGCGCTGTCGCGGCTGGGCATGCCCCCGGGGGAGAGCATTGCCATCCTCGATACCGAGATGCAGCTGATCGCCCGTCGGCCGGCCTTCGACGGCGGTGGGGTGATGGACGGGCTCGGCGTGAGCGTTCGCGAGCCGCTGACCCAGGCCTTCCTGGCGAGCGGGGAGGCATCGACGATACTGCGCACGGCCTCGCCCCTGGACGGCCAGGAGCGACTCTATGCCCAGCAGCGCGTGACCGGCCTGCCGCTGCTGGTGGTGGTCGGCGAGGAGCTCGAAGTGCTGCTGGTGAGCTGGTGGCAGCGGCTCTGGCTGCTGGGCGGCGTCTTCCTGGTGGTGGCCGTGCTGGGCGGAGGGTTGCTGCGCCATTACCTCGGCCTGCGCCGCCTGGAGAGCGAGCTGCGCTGCCGGCTCGAGGAGCGCGAGCAGGCACGGCGCGCGGTGCTGGAGCGCGAGGCGCGGCTGCGAGCCCTGGTCGGTTCGATCCAGGACATGATCTTCGTCTTCGACGCCGAGGGACGCTTCGTCTACGTGCATGCCATGGACCGCGACCAGCTGATCGGCGACGCGGAGGCGCTGCTGCAGCGCCACTACCACGAGGTCCTCACGGCGGACGTGGCGCGACAGCTCGATGGCGCCCTGGAAGAGCTGCGGGCCAGCGGTGAACCGGTGGAGATCGACTATCGTGTCACGCTGGCCGGCGTGCCGCGCGACTTCCACGCGATCCTGAGCCCGCTGGACGAGGGGGACGCCTTCAGCGGTGTGCTGGCCGTGGTGCGCGAGGTCACCGAGGAGCGCGCCACCGAGGCCCAGCTGCGCATCGCCGCCATGGCCTTCGAGACGCACCTGGGGATGCTCGTCACCGATGAGCGGGGCGCGATCCTGCGGGTCAACGAGACCTTCACCCGCATCACCGGCTATTCGGAGGCCGAGGTGCTGGGGCGCAATCCGAGCATGCTCAGCTCCGGGCGTCACGACGACGCCTTCTACCAGGCGCTCTGGGAGAGCGTGCAGCGGCACGGCAGCTGGCAGGGCGAGATCTGGAACCGCCGCAAGAACGGCGAGATATTCCCCGAGTGGCTGACCATCAGCGCGGTGCGCGACGCCGCCGGCGAACTGACCCACTACGTGGCCACCTTCAACGACATCACCCGGCGCAAGGCGGCCGAGGAGGAGATCCACCAGCTCGCCTTCTTCGACCCCCTGACCGGGCTGCCGAATCGCCGGCTGATGCTGGACCGCCTCGCCGGTGCGCTGAAGGACAGCCATCGCAGCGGCCAGTTCGGTGCGCTCTTCTATCTCGACCTGGATAACTTCCAGCGGATCAACGATACCCGGGGGCACCTGGTCGGTGACGACCTGCTGCAGCAGGTCGCCCGGCGGCTGGGTGGGGTGCTGCGCGAGACCGATACCCTGGCGCGGCTGGGGGGCGACGAGTTCGCCGTGCTGCTGCACGACCTCGGGCGCAATCAGGCGCACGTGGCGGTGGTGGCCGAGCGGGTCGCCTACAAGCTGCTCGGCGCGCTGCAGGCACCGATGCAGCTGGCGGGTGACGAGCTGGCGGTGACCGCGAGCCTCGGGATCACCCTCTATCGTGAGCACGAGACGACCCTGGAGCAGATCCTCCAGCAGGCCGACATGGCCCTCTTCCAGGCCAAGCGGGCCGGGCGCGACACCCTGCGCTTCTTCGACCCGGCCATGCAGGCCCAGCTGCAGCAGCGTGCCCGGCTCGAGGCCGACCTGCGTCAGGCGCTGCCCCGAGGCGAGTTCCTGCTCCATTACCAGCCCCAGGTGGGCGACGACGGCCGGATGATCGGCGCCGAGGCGCTGCTGCGCTGGGCGCACCCGACGCGCGGCATGGTCGCGCCCGGCGATTTCATTCCGCTGGCCGAGGAGAACCGTCTGATCGTGCCCATCGGTGCCTGGGTGCTGGAGCACGCCTGTCGTCAGCTGGCGGCCTGGGCCGATGATCCGGCCATGGCCAAGCTGACGATCTCGGTCAACGTCAGCCCCGGGCAGTTTCGCGAGCCGGGCTTCGCCGAGCGGACGCTGGCCATCCTGTCGCGCACCGGGGCCCGGCCGTCGCGTCTCAAGCTCGAGGTGACCGAGAACCTGTTCGTCCACGACCGCGACGAGGCCCGCGAGACCATGCTCTCGCTCAAGGCGCACGGCGTGACCTTCTCCCTGGACGATTTCGGCACTGGCTACTCCTCGCTCTCCTACCTCAAGCGCCTGCCGCTGGACCAGCTCAAGATCGATCAGTCCTTCGTGCGCGATCTGCTCAAGGACGAAGCCAGCGCGGCCATCGTTGCCAGTACCATCGCGCTCTCCCGTAGCCTGCAGCTGGAGGTGATCGCCGAGGGCGTCGAGACCGAAGCCCAGCGGGCCTGGCTGATGACCCATGGCTGCGCGGCCTTCCAGGGCTATCTCTTCGGCCGCCCGGTGCCGGTCGAGGAGCTCGCGGCGGCGTCTCCGGCCTCCTGATCCGCGCCCCGCGAGGCGATACGACCGGGCCGACGACTCGTCATGCCTGCCGATGCTGGTGGCTTCCTTCGGCGCTCCCGTGGATGTGTGGCGGGACTTGCCAGCAGAAGGGGAGTGTCGAATACTGTACATGAATACAGTATTCATGGAGGTGCCCATGAGCTCGACGACGTCTATCGCCGTACGGCCGCTCGGCCGCGCGGCGGCGCTGCCGGGAATGGCGACCCAGCCGCTGATGGGGTGCCGGGTGCGGGCCGGCTTCCCGAGCCCGGCCGACGATCATCTCGACGTGGAGATCGACCTGCACGCCCACGTGGTGCGCCGCCCGGCCGCCACCTACTTCGTGCGCGCCGAGGGCGACTCCATGCTCGGCGACGGCATCCACGACGGCGACCTGCTGGTGGTGGATCGCAGCCTGGAGCCGCTGCCCGGGCGGGTGGTGGTGATCGCCGTGGACGGCGAGCCCACCGTGAAGCGCCTCGAGCGCCGCGGCGAGCGCACCTTCCTGGTGGCCAGCAACCCGCGCTTCGCGCCGATCCCCCTGGCCGGGCGCGAATGCCAGGTGTGGGGCGTGGTCACCCACGTGCTCCACGCCCTGCCGGGGGGCGAGCCGTGATCGCCCTGGTCGACTGCAACAACTTCTACGTCAGCTGCGAGCGGGCCTTCGCCCCGCGCCTGGAGGGGCGGCCGGTGGGCGTGCTCTCCAACAACGACGGCTGCGTGGTGGCGCGCTCCAACGAGCTCAAGGCGCTGGGGGTGGCCATGGGGGCGCCCCTGCACCTGCTGCCGCCGGCCATCCGCCGCCAGGCGGTGCTGCTCTCCAGCAACTACGCGCTCTACGGCGACATGAGCCGGCGGGTCAATCGGATCCTCGACGAGTTCTCGCCGGACGTGGAGGCCTACTCCATCGACGAAAGCTTCGTGGGCTTTTCCGGCTTCGCGACGGAGGGCCTGGAGGCCCACGCCCAGCGGCTGCGAGAGACGGTGCGTCGCGATACCGGCATCCCGGTCTGCGTGGGGCTGGCGCCCACCCGGGTGCTGGCCAAGGTGGCCAACCACGCGGCCAAGCAGCAGGCGGCCTTCGAGGGCGTCTGCCGGCTCGACGCCGACGCCCCCGCCACCCGCGCGCTGCTCGAGGGGCTGCCGGTGACCGAGCTGTGGGGCGTGGCGCGGCGCACCGCCGAGCGGCTGGCGCTGATGGAGATCCACACCGCCTGGCAGCTGCGCGAGGCCGATCCCAAGCAGATCCGTCGCCGCTTCTCGGTGGTGCTGGAGCGCATCGTCTGGGAGCTGCGCGGGCGCCCGGCCATCGTCCTCGACGACCTCGAGGCGCCGCGCCAGCGCATCATGGTCTCGCGCTCCTTCGGCCGGCTGACCGGGGCCTTCGCCGACCTTCAGGAGGCGGTGCGCCAGCACGCCGCCCGGGGCGCCGAGAAGCTGCGCGGCCAGGGCAGCCAGGCCCGGGCGGTGATGGTCTTCCTGCGCACCAACCCCCACCTGGCCGGCGAGCGCCAGTACCGCAACAGCGTGGTGGTGCCGCTGCCGGCCCCCAGCGACGACAGCCGCACGCTGCTCGCCGCCGTCGCCCGGGGGCTCGCGGCGATCTTCCTCGAGGGCGTGCGCTACCAGAAGTGCGGGGTGATGCTGCTCGACCTGGTGGAGGCCGAGCGCCACCAGCTCTCGCTGCTGGCGCCGCGCCGCGAGGCCGAGCGCGGCCGCAGCCAGCGGCTGATGGCGGCGGTGGACCGGCTCAACCGTGAGATGGGCCGCGACACCGTGCGCTTCGGACTGCCGCGCACGGGCACCGCCTGGGCGCTGCGCTGCGAGCGGCGCACGCCGCGCTACACCACCCGCTGGGACGAGCTGATGCGCGTGCGCACCGGCTGAGGCGCCCGCCGGCGCGGGCTCAGGTGTCGGCCCACATCCGCAGCAGGTTGGCGAGGCTCTTCGAGAGGGTGTCGAAGGTCGCGGTCTTGCCGCTCTCCTCGAAGAGGCGCCGGCGGGTGGTGTCCAGATCGAAGAGCACTTCCCGCTGCTGGGGGTCGCGGACCAGGCTCTGCGCCCAGCCGACCGCCGCCAGGCGCTCGCCGCGGGTGACCGGCTCGACCCGGTGCAGGCTCGAGGAGGGGTAGAGCACCAGCGAGCCGGCCGGCAGCTTGAAGGTCTGCTCGCCGCCGGTGGTCTCGATCAGCAGCTCACCGCCGTCGTAGCTGGCCGGGTCGCCGAGGAAGAGGGTGAAGGAGATGTCGGTGCGCATGGCGCCGGCGGGGCTGCCCATGATCGCGTCGTCGACGTGGTTGCCGTAGCTCATGCCCGTCTCGTAGCGGCTGAACATCAGCGGCTTCATGCGGCGCGGACGCACCGCCATCTGGAACAGCGCATGGCGCTGGAGGTGGCCGGCCACCTCCTCGCGCAGCGCGCTGATGGCGGGATGGCTGCCCTCGGCCTGGCGGTTGTGCTTGACCGTGCGGGCATGCCAGCCGGCGGTCTCGCGCCCGTCCTGGAAGGGCGTGTCGGCCAGGGTGGGCTGGATGCGCTGAAGCAGTTCCTCGGGAATGATCTGGGCGATGCAGAGGATCACGATCGACTCCATGGGGGTGGGGGTGGCCCCAGTATATCTGAATGAAAAGGATTTGCGTTCCATGGTCGAGCGGTACTATCGTTTCGTCGCGGTGTCTGCCGCCCAACTTCATGTCACGAGATTCATGCAACGAGAGGAAGCGCGCATCATGGCCACTACCCGCACCAAGCTCTGGATCGGCGTCGGAACGAGTGTCCTGCTGGGCACGGCGAGCGCCGGCTGGGCCGACAGCGTCGAGGCCCACGAGGGCGAGATGAACGCCGC